>CAZFET010000271.1:0-5004 GCA_964517545.1 uncultured Burkholderiaceae bacterium | reverse complement strand
CGGGCGCCGTGGTGCTTGGGGGTTGCACGCGGGCGGCGCCTGCGCGGCGCCGGTACGATGACCGCAAACATCCAACTCGACGGGGGCAGCATGCCGGTGATCGTGGTCGCCAATCCCAAGGGCGGCGTGGGCAAGAGCACCCTGGCCACCAACCTCGCAGGCTGGTACGCGCGCGAAGGACGCGCGGTGATGCTGGGCGACGTGGACCGGCAGCAGTCGTCGCGCCGCTGGCTCGCGCTGCGGCCCGCGCACCTGCCGGCCATCCGCGGCTGGGACGTCGACGGCAACGACATCGCGCGGCCGCCCAAGGGCACCACGCACGTGGTGCTCGACACGCCGGCCGGCCTGCACGGCAAGCGCCTCGACGAGGTGATGAAGATCGCCGACCGCGTGATCGTGCCGCTGCAGCCGAGCCTGTTCGACATCCACGCCACGCACGACTTCGTGTCGGAGCTGAAGTCGCATCGCCGCGCCGACAAGGTGGCGGTGGGCGTGGTCGGCATGCGCGTGCGCGAGCACACGATCAGCCACGACCAGCTGCACGCCTTCGTCGCCACCTTGCCGGCGCCGACCCTGGCGTTCCTGCGCGACACGCAGAACTACGTGCACCTGGCCGCGCGCGGCCTCACCCTGTGGGACGTCGCGCCCAGCCGCGTCGAGCGCGACGTCGAGCAGTGGCAGCCGATCCTGTCGTGGTTGTCGAAGTGAGATCGGCGAAGGAGCGGCGATGAGGCGATTCGACAAGCTGGCCGACCTGCAGCCGCTGGTCGGCCAGGAGATCGGCGTGAGCACCTGGACCCTGGTCGACCAGGCGCGCATCGACCTGTTCGCCAAGGCGACCGGCGACCACCAGTGGATCCACGTCGATCCCGTGCGCGCCGCGCAGGGGCCGTTCGGCACGACCATCGCGCACGGGCTGCTCACCCTGTCGCTGCTGCCCGAGATGTACTACTCGGCCTTCGAGATCGCCGACTCGCGCATGGGCGTGAACTACGGCTTCAACCGCGTGCGCTTCACCGCGCCCGTGCCGGTGGGCAGCCGGCTGCGCGCGCGCTTCAGGCTGCTGGCCTTCGACCCGATCGACGGCGGCGCGCAGCTCACGGTGGAGTGCACGATCGAGCGCGAAGGCGCCGCGAAGCCGGTGTGCGTGGCCGAGTCGTTGACGCGGCGTTACGCTTGACTTCCCTCCGAAGGGGGAGGCCGCGGCCGGCCGGCGGCACACTACGATCGCGACCCGCCGCGCCGAGGCGCCCGCTGCGGGCGCCGCCACCAGGGGACTGCCGATGAAAGTGCTTCTGATCGACGACCATCCGCTCATCCTGGCGGCGCTGAAGTCGGTGATCCAGGGGCTGGGCGACGACGTCACCGTCATCGGCGTGGGCAGCGCGGCGGCCGGCCGCGCGGCACTGAAGGCCGACGCCGACTTCGACCTCGTGCTGCTGGACCTCGCGCTCGGCGACGCCGACGGCTTCGACGTGCTCACCGAGTTCCGCGCGCAGTACCCCGCGCTGCCGGTGGTGGTGGTGTCGGCGTCCGACCGTGCGAGCGACGTGATCCGCGCCATCGACCTGGGCGCGATGGGCTTCGTGCCCAAGCGCGCGAGCAACGAGACCCTGTTCGAGGCGCTGCGCCTGGTGATGTCCGGCGGCATCTACGTGCCGCAGATGTCGCTCGGCGGCGAGCCGGCGCCGCCGCGCGACGGCGACACCGTGCCCGCGGTGATGCGCGTGGTCGGCGACCAGGCCGCCGGCGCGGCCTACCAGAGCACGCCCACGCTCGAGTCGCTCGGGCTCACGCCGCGCCAGCGCGAGGTGCTGGCGCTGCTGCTGCAGGCCAAGCCCAACAAGCTGATCGCGCGCGAACTCGGCCTGTCGGTCGAGACCGTCAAGGACCACGTGGCCGCGGTGCTGCGCGCGCTGGGCGTCAACTCGCGCACGCAGGCGGTGCTGGCGGTGAGCCAGATGGCCAACCCCGGCGGGTTCCAGGCATGGAAGCCCAGCAAGCACTGAAGTCCGCGCGCCGCACCGCGGCCGCGCTGTTCGCGCCCGATCCGGTGGCCGACTCGGTGCCGGAGGACGTGGCCGTCATCTGGCGCCAGACCGTCGTCACGCTCGGCGGCCACGCGTTCGGCATCGTGCTGGTCACGTGGATGTACCACGCGGTGGTGCCGCCGCGCCTGCTGCTCGGCTGGGGCGCGGTGGCGCTCACGCTGTGGTCGGTGCGGGTGTGGCACTACCTGCGCTACCGCACGGTAGTCACGCGCAGCGAGCGCGACGCGTTCGTGTGGCTGCGCCAGTGGCGCGCGGGGGCGGTCGCCTCGGGGGCGTTGTGGGGCGCGGCCGGCTGGCTGTTCCTCGGCTACGGCTCGCACTACCACTCGATGGCGCTGGTGACCTTGATCTTCGGCTACTGCGTCGCCGCGATCCAGGTGCTGGCCACGCAGCCGCGCACCTACCTCGGCTTCATCTCGGTGAGCCTGCTGCCGGTGATCGTGCGGCTGCTGCGCGAGGACTCGCCCGACGCGCTGGGCGTGGTGATCGTGCTGACCATCATCTACGCCTTCGCGTCGATGATCGGCCGCAACGTGCGGCGCGCGCACGAGCGCACCGTGCTGCTGCGCCGCGAGGCCGAGCACCTGGCCGAGCAACTGCGCGTCGAGAAGGCCGCCGCCGAGGCCGCGCGGCGCGAGGCCGAGGTCGCCAACCGCGCCAAGACGCAGTTCTTCGCCGCCGCGAGCCACGACCTGCGCCAGCCGCTGCACGCGCTGGGCCTGTTCGCCGAGGCGCTGCGCCAGCGCAGCCACCGCGACGAGGAAGTCGCGCACCTGGTCAACAGCATCAACTCCAGCGTCGACGCGCTCGACGGGCTGTTCAACGAGCTGCTCGACATCACCAAGATCGACTCCGGCGGCGTCGAGGTGCGGCCCGAGCACATCGACGTGGGCGAGCTGTTCCGCCGCATCAAGCTGCACTTCGAGCCGGTGGCCTTCGAGAAGGGCCTGGCGCTGCGCTTTCGCGGCGGCCGTCACTTCGCGCACGCCGACCCCTTGCTGGTCGAGCGCATCGTGCGCAACCTGGTGAGCAACGCCATCCGCTACACGCACGACGGCAGCGTGCTGGTGGCCGCGCGCCGCCGTGGCGAGCGGCTGCTGCTGCAGGTGTGGGACACCGGCGTCGGCATCTCCGAGGCCGACCGCGAGCGCATCTTCGACGAGTTCTACCAGGTGGCCGGCGACGCGCCCGCGCCCAGCCAGCGCAAGGGCCTGGGCCTCGGGCTCGCGATCGTCAAGCGCCTGGCCGACCTGATGGGCGCACCGCTCGAGCTGCGCTCGCAACCGGGCCGCGGCACGGTGTTCACGCTCGAGCTGCCGCTGGGCCGCGCGCCGCGTGCGCTGCCCGACGTGCCGCGCAAGAGTGCGGTGCCCGGCGTCACGCTCGACGGCCGGCGCATCCTCGTGGTCGAGGACGAGCCGGCGGTGCGCAGCGGCCTCGAAGTGCTGCTCAGGAGCTGGGGCGCCGAGATGCGGGCGTTCGACGGCGTGCGCAGCTGCCTCGACTGGTCGCAGCAGCCCGAGGCCGCCGCGTGGCGCCCCGACCTGCTGGTCGTCGACTACCGCCTCGAGAGCGGCCACACCGGCATCGAGGTGCTGGCCGCGCTGCGTCAGCGCTACAGCGGCAGCGTGCCCGCCATCGTGGTGACCGGCAGCCTCATGTCCAGCCACGAGCGCGAAGCGCAGCAGCACGACTTCCACCTGCTCATCAAGCCGGTGGTGCCGAACAAGCTGCGCGCGATGATCGCGTTCAAGTTCGGGGTGCGGTAGCGATCGCGCTACCGGCACAACCCCAGCACCCGCTCCTGCTGCGAGCACGCCTTCGCCGGCTTGGCCGCCGCAGCGCCGGCGCCCGCGCCCGCCGGCACCTTGCCGGCGATGCAGTTCTTCAGCTCGCGCGCCATCGGCGGGAAGTAGGTCCAGCCGCGGCCGAGCTCGGGCAGGGCCAGCTCGACCTCGCGCCACTTGGGGTGGCCCTCGGCCTGCAGGCGCGGGAAGTTCTGGCACAGCGAGCGCGCGAACTTCGTCAGGTGGCTCACCGTCAGCGGCAAGGTGTAGTCGTAGGTGATGAGGAAGGCCTTCACCGCGAGGCCGGGCACGTCCTCGGCCAGCAGGTTGGGATAGCTCGACGCGCGCACGGTGGCGGGGAAGTACGTGCCGAGCGCCGCCTTGCTGCTCGGATGACCCGGGTCGAACTTCAGCAGCTTCACGAGCTGCCGCGCCTCGGGCTTCATGTCGACCAGCAGCCTGGCCGGCTGGCCGGCGACCACGACCACCACGTCGACCGTCTTGTCGGTCACCAGCTTCGCCAACGCCTCCTCGTTCGACAGGAAGCTCGCGTTGGCATCGGGCAGCGTCGCGCCGAACATCTGCCGGTACAGGGTCGTCGACGTCATCGCGGTGCCGCTGCGCAAGGCGCCGGCGTTGATCTTCGCGTCCTTGATCTCGTGCACGAAGTTCAGCGGCGAGTCGGCACGCGCGATGAAGTAGATCTCCTCGTTGTAGAGCGGCATCACCACGCGCAGCGGCCGGATCATGTAGCCGGCCGCGGCATTGCCGCCGGCGGCCTGGTCGAGGAAGGCCTGGTACACGTCGGACTGCACGATCGCGAACTTCACGCCGGGCTCGTCGCGCATGCGCTGCACGTTCTCGGCCGAGCCGGCCGACGGCAGCGCATCGAGCTCGATGTCGGCCGACGGCGCGACGAACTTCGCGAGGTCGCGCCCGATCTGGATGTACGTGCCGCGCTCGGACGCGGTGACGATCTTGTACTGCATCGCCGCATGCGCGCCGCCGGCGGCCGCGCCCAGCAGCGCGAGCGCCGTGACGGCGCGCGACGCGAGCGCAGCCAGGTGTCGATGACGGACCATGTCATTCCCTCCGGACGTTGGTGGATGGCGATGCGGGCTCGGGCGTGCACAGCCCGAGCGCAGCGACGGCCGAGGTGCACGGGC
>CAZFET010000270.1:0-5010 GCA_964517545.1 uncultured Burkholderiaceae bacterium | reverse complement strand
ACTTGGCCTTCGCTGAGCACGATCTTCAGCCGCCCGAAGCGTTCGAGCACACCGCTGCTCAGCCAGTCGCTGAGCGCGTGCGCGCTGCCCTGGTAGGTGAGCGCCAACGACACCGCGCGCGGCGACTACGTCAAGCTGCTGCTCGAGCTCGGCCGCAGCGCCGACGCGCGCCGCGTGTACGAGCCGATGGCCGGCAAGGCCCTCACCGACGTGCGCGTGGCCGCGCTCGGCCACTGGCTCGACGCCTGCGAGAAGGCGGCCTCGGGGCGCGGCACCGACGCGCTGACCGCGGCGATCGCCGCGAACCGGCGCGACTTCGACGCGCGCTACGAACTCGCCCAGCTTCACTTCGCCGCCGGCCGCTTCACGCAGGCGATGGACGAGCTGCTGGAGATCGTGATGCGCGACAAGGCCTGGAACGACGGCCTCGCGCGCAAGACCTACGTGTCGATCCTCGAGCTGATGAGCAAGCCCGCGCCGCGCGGCGCGGCGCCCGCGGGCGAGGCGGCCAAGGGTGCGCTCGAAGTGGCCGGCAAGCCGGCCGTGGCGGCCGCCGACCCGGTGGTCGACCAGTACCGGCGCAAGCTGAGCATGGCGCTGTTCTGAACGGGCCCGGGCGCTGAGGCCGGGCGCCGCGGGTCGGCGCCGCGGGTCGGCACTCGGGCGGTGCCGGCTCAGCGCGGCGCGAGGCCGGTCAGGCCGCGCTGCAAGGCGTCGAGCAGTTCGGCCTGCGCGGCGCGATGCACGGCGAGGTCGCGCTCGGCCTCGCGGCGATGACGCGCGGCCGCCGCCTCGTCGCCCAGCGTCGCGTAGAGCATCGCGAGCCGGCCGTGCGCGCACGCGCGGTCGTCGATGTCCATCTCCTCGCCGAGGCAGGCCTGCGCGCGCAGCGCCTCGCGGCGTGCCGCGTCGGGGTCGCCCAGCTGCAGGCGGCACCACGCGATGTCGGCGCGGAAGCAGCCTTCCATGCGCGCCAGCCCTTCCTCGAGCGCCAGCGGCACGCACTCGCCGTACAGCGCCAGCGCCTCGTCGTGGCGGCCGAGCACGACCAGGATCTGCGCGCGCAGCACCGGCACCAGCGACTGCAGCGACGCGGTGCCGAGCCCGGCATCGAAGCGTTCGGTCGACTCCGCGCCGAGCAGCGCCTGCTGCACCGCGGCCGGGTCGGCGCCGCCGAACACCGCGGCCTCGCGCGCGTGATTGCCGCGCAGCCAGGCCATGTTGTGCATCAGCGCCGACAAGGTGGCGTCGTCGCCTTCGGCGGTGGCGTGCTGGCGCACCGAGCGGTACCACGGCGCGGCGAGGTCGTCGCGACCGGCATGGTGGAAGCCGAGCGCGGCCACCAGGCTCGCGCGCGCGCGCGCCGCGTGCTCGTCGGCACCGGCGAGCTGCAGCGCCTGCGCGAGATGGCGCACCATGTTCGGCGTGTCGTGGCGCACGTAGTCGAAGTGCGCGAGCCACGCCGCGGCCAGCGCGTGCAGGCTGCCCTGGCGCGTGGCGGCGCTGCCGTCGTAGGCGGCCTGCACCTGCTCGCGCGCGCTGGTGTCGAGTTCGCTGAAGTACGCGGCGAGGCCCTCGGCCAGCGCGATCCACGGCGCGACGCGCGGAGACGCGGGCAGCGACTTCAGTGCCGCGATCTCGGCGCTCGCCTCGTCGAGGCGGCCGTGCCGCGCCAGCAACGCGGCGCGCTCCGCGCGGCGGCAGGCGATCTCGTGCGGGTCGGTGGCCGACGCGATCAGCGCGTCGAGCCGCGCCAGCGCGCGCGACGAGCCGAGGCGGGGGACGACGCTCATCGCGGTTCGCAGGCCGTCAGACGGCGAGGCGCTCGAAAGCCTCGCGGTACTTCGCCGCGGTGCGCTCGACCACCTCGGGCGGCAGTGCGGGTGCCGGCGCCTTCTTGTTCCACGGGCGGCCGTCGACGCGCGCCTGCTCGAGCCAGTCGCGCACGAACTGCTTGTCGTAGCTGGGCGGGTTGGCGCCCTCGGCCCAGCCCTCCTGCGGCCAGTAGCGCGACGAGTCGGGCGTCAGCACCTCGTCCATCAAGGTGAGCGTGCCGTGCTCGTCGAGGCCGAACTCGAACTTGGTGTCGGCGATGATGATCCCGCGCGTCAGCGCGTACTCGGCCGCCTCGCGGTACAGGCGGATCGAGACGTCGCGCACGCGCGCGGCGAGGTCGGCGCCGACGAGGCCGGCCATGCGCTCGAAGCTGATGTTCTCGTCGTGCTCGCCCACCGCGGCCTTGGTGGCCGGCGTGAAGATCGGCTCGGGCAGGCGGCTCGCGTTCTTCAGTCCCGGCGGCAGCGCCACGCCGCACACCGAGCCCGTCTCCCGGTACTCCTTCCAGCCCGACCCGGCGAGGTAGCCGCGCACCACCGCCTCGACCGGCAGGCCCTTCAGGCGCTTCACGAGCATCGAGCGGCCGCGCACCTGCTCGCGCTCGTGCGCCGCGACGACGCTCTCGGGGTCGTCACCGGTCAGGTGGTGGGGCACCACGTGCGCGAGCCGCGCGAACCAGAACAGCGCCATGCGCGTGAGCAGCTCGCCCTTGCCGGGGATCGGCTCGCCCATCACCACGTCGAAGGCGCTGAGCCGGTCGGTCGCGACCATCAGCAGCCGGTCGCCGCCGACGGCGTACACGTCGCGCACCTTGCCACGCGCGAGCAGCGGGAGTGACGTGAGGGAGGTCTGCAGCAGCGCGGCGCTCAATCGAAGGCTCCAGGGTGCGGCGCGCACGTCGGCGCGCCGCGGGTGCCTTCGATTGTAGGTGCCGCGTCAGTGCACGAGCTGCGCCAGCTCGCCGCTCGCGTAGCGCCGCGCCACGTCGGCCAGCGGCAGCGGCTTGATCTTCGGCGCCTGGCCTTCGCAGCCGAACTCGACGTAGCGCTGCCGGCAGATCGCCCGGGCCGCCTCGCGCGCGGGCTTCAGGTACTCGCGCGGGTCGAACTTCGACGGGTTCTCCGCGAAGAAGCGGCGGATCGCCGCGGTCATCGCGAGCCGGATGTCGGTGTCGATGTTGATCTTGCGCACGCCGTGCTTGATCGCTTCCTGGATCTCGGAGACCGGCACGCCGTAGGTCTCCTTCATGTCGCCGCCGTACTTGCGGATCTCGGCCAGCAGCTCCTGCGGCACGCTCGAGCTGCCGTGCATCACGAGGTGCGTGTTCGGGATGCGGCGATGGATCTCCTTGATGCGCTCGATCGCGAGGATGTCGCCGGTGGGCTTGCGGGTGAACTTGTACGCGCCGTGGCTCGTGCCGATGGCGATGGCCAGCGCGTCGAGCTGCGTGCGCTTAACGAAGTCGGCCGCCTGCTCGGGGTCGGTGAGCAGCTGGTCGCGCGTCATCGTGGCCTCGGTGCCGTGGCCGTCCTCCTTGTCGCCGCGCATCGTCTCGAGCGAGCCGAGGCAGCCAAGCTCGCCCTCGACGGTGACGCCGAGGCGGTGCGCCATGTCGACCACCTTCTTCGTGACGTCGACGTTGTACTCGTAGCTCGCGATGGTCTTGCCGTCGGCCTCGAGGCTGCCGTCCATCATGACCGAGCTGAAGCCCAGCTCGATGGCGCCGCGGCACACGTCGGGGCTCTGGCCGTGATCCTGGTGCATGACCACCGGCAGGTGCGGATAGCTCTCGACCGCCGCCTGGATCAGGTGCTTTAGGAAGCCCTCGCCGGCGTACTTCCGGGCGCCCGCGCTGGCCTGCATGATGACCGGCGCCTTCACCTCGTCGGCCGCGGCCATGATGGCCTGCACCTGCTCGAGGTTGTTGACGTTGAAGGCGGGGATTCCGTAGCCGTTCTCGGCCGCGTGGTCGAGAAGCTGGCGCATCGAGACGAGGGGCATGGCGTCGATCCTGCTGCGGGGAAGTGGACGCGCAGCCGGACGAGCCGCGCGGGACTGCCCGAATTTTAGGCGGCCGGTGTACCCGCGCCGTAACCCGCGATCGGGGGCTGCCGCCGCGCCGGCGCCAGCGCCGCCCGGGCGGCTCAGCCCACCCGGCAGACCTTCAGCATGTTGGTGCCGCCGGGATAGCCCATCGGCTCGCCGCAGGTGATGGCGTAGGTGTCGCCCGGCTTGAGCGCGCCGCGCTCGACCAGCAGCGCCTCGGCCTTGGCCAGCGCCGTGTCGCGGTCGGCGTAGGTGGGCATCAGCAGCGGCCGCACGTTGCGGTACAGCGCCATCTTGCGCTGGCTCACGAGCTGCGACGTCAGGCCGAAGATCGGCACGTTGATCTTGTGGCGGCTCATCCACAGCGCGGTCGAGCCCGACTCGGTGAGCGCGAGGATCGCCTTGCAGCCGAGGTGGTGCGCGGTGAACAGCGCCCCCATCGCGATGGACTGGTCGATGCGTGCGAAGCGCTTGTTGAGGAAGTCCTCCTCCAGCCGCACCTCGTCGGCGCGCTCGGCCTCGACGCAGATGGCGGCCATGTGCTCGATGGTCTCGACCGGGTACTTGCCGGCCGCCGTCTCGGCGCTGAGCATCACGGCGTCGGTGCCGTCGAGCACCGCGTTGGCCACGTAGCTCACCTCGGCGCGCGTGGGCACCGGGTTGAGGATCATCGACTCCATCATCTGCGTCGCGGTGATGACCACCCGGTCCATCTCGCGCGCCGCCTTGATCATGCGCTTTTGCAGCGCGGGCACCGCCGCGTTGCCGACTTCGACGGCGAGATCGCCGCGCGCGACCATGATGCCGTCGCTCGCCTTGAGGATCGAATCGAGCACCGGCACCGCCTCGCTGCGCTCGATCTTGGCGATCAGCCCCGGCTTGTGGCGCCACGGCTCGCCGGCCACGTTGGCGAGCTGGCGCGCCATCTCCATGTCGGTGGCGTTCTTCGGGAAGCTCACCGCGAGGTACTCGCACTGGAACGACATCGCGGTCTTGATGTCCTCCATGTCCTTGGCCGTGAGCGCCGGCGCGGTCAGGCCGCCGCCTTGCTTGTTGATGCCCTTGTTGTTCGACAGCTCGCCGCCGACCTTGACGGTGGTGTGCACCGCCTCGCCGCGCACCGCGTCG
>CAZFET010000269.1:0-5016 GCA_964517545.1 uncultured Burkholderiaceae bacterium | reverse complement strand
GCGCCAGCGGCCGGCGGCCACGAGCGCGGCGGCGTCGGCGTGGCGGCGTTCGCGGTCGTTGCCCGCGTGGCGCGCGGCCGCGGCCGCGCACGCGCGCGCGGTGTCGAGCGCGCCCGGCTCGGTGCCCAGCAGGTGCAGCCAGGCCTTCAGCGTGTGCGCGATCGACATGCCCGGGCTCGCGGCCAGCGCACGGTCGATGGTGGCCACGGGGTCGCCGATCAGGCAGCGCAGCTCGTGCGGAGCCTGTTCGAAGGACTGGATCGCCTGCGGCGTGGCGCTGCTGACGGCGTGGCCGGCGGCGTCGTGATGGGTGGTCATGGCGGTGCTCCTCTTCGATGGATGGGGCCGCGGCGCGTCAGCGCCCGGCCGCGGGCCGCGACACGTCGCGCAGCAGCAGCATGTCGATCACGCGCGCCGACGCGCCGTGCCAGAAGCCGGTGGCGTGTTCGTAGCCGCGCGGGTTGCGGAAGGTGCCGAACAGCATGTCGATGACGGGCAGGTCGGCGAAGTTGTAGTGGTGGATGCCCTGAGCGTGGTGCACCGTGTGGCTCTCGGGCCGCTGGATCAGGTACCCGAGCCAGCGCGGCGTGCGCACGTTGGCGTGCTGGAAGATCGCCAGGAACGACACGATCAGGATCACCAGGGTGGCTGCCGGCGCGGGCAGGCCGGTCAGCGCGAGCGCGATGCTCAGCGTCAGGGTCCAGCCGGCCATGTCGAGCGGGCTGAACCAGAACGCGCTCGGCGCGTCGAGCCGCTCGGCGCTGTGGTGCATCTGGTGCAGCAGACGCCACAGCGGCGTGAAGCGGTGCATCGCGCGGTGGTAGGCGTAGCCGAGCAGTTCGTACACCAGCACGCCGGCCGTCACGGCGGCCCACGTCGGCCAGCCCGACAGGTCGAACAGCCGGATCGGCGCGAGCGCCTCGCCCCACACGATGGGCAGGTACGACGACAGCAGGAAGTACACGACGAACGCGCCGAGGGCGCGCAGGGTCCAGAAGCGCACGCGCGGCAGCTCGCGGCCCGGCAGCGCGCGCTCCCACAGCACGAGGCCGGCGAACATCGCCAGCACGATCTGCGTGGCGGGGTCGAGCAGGAGATCGATCGGGGTGGGCATGGCCATACTCCATTCGGGCCACCTCCTCGCGGAGGCGGGCCCTCGTCAGTTCAAGCGATCAGTTTCGGCCGGGGAGGTCCGGCCTTCCAGGGTCATCCGTGCAACGAAGCGGCGATTCGTGCCACGGCACGTGCCGCCCGCGGACGCCCCGGCGCGCCGACCGGGCCGCGCGGGCCCGGTCCGGCGCGACCTTCAGTACGAGGTCGGCAGGTAGCGGTTGCCGGCGGCCTTGTAGCGCGCGACCGCGGACTTGAGGTCGCGGTACTCGTCGCACGGCAGGAAGCACGCCTTGTCGAGCGCGGCCAGCCGCTGCTCGGCCGTCGCGAGGTCGCCCTTCATCAGGTACAGCTCGCCGGAGTACTCCAGCGCGCCGCGGTGCTTCGGGTTCAGGCGCAGCGCCTCGGCGTAGTAGCGCTCGGCGGCCTCGAGGTCGGGCGGGCTGGCCTTGCGATGGGTGTAGCCCATCAGGTTGTTCCAGTCGGCGCTGGCGGTGTCGTTGACGCGCTTGAGCTCGTCGATCGCCGTGCGCCACTGCTTCGCGGCGATCGCGGCGCGCGCGTGGCCGAGGTTGTCCTGCGCGCCCGGCGTGCTCGGGCCGGTGGCGGCGGCGTGCGCGAGCTGCGGCACGGTGAAGGCGAAGGCGGCAACGGCCAGCATCGTGGCGGTCAGGGTCTTGGTCATCGCGGGCTCCATGGGGCTCCTGTCGGTGGATCGGGTCGGGCGGACGGTGCGGTCCTTCGCGTCGTCCGAACCCCCACTTACGGAGTCTGCGCCGCTGCGGACGCAGCGGGGCGTCTCGCGGCGGCGACGCACACCGCGGTCACCACAGCTTGACGCAGTGACCCTGCAGCACGAACGGCCCCGACGGCCGCGCCGGCGCCGGGCCGGTCGCCGGTTCGAGGCTGACCGCGAGCTGCGTGGTGTTGAAGAACAGCTTCTCGGCGGTGTCGGCCAGCGCGATGTCCGACGAGCCGGCCGCGCCGGGCGCGGGCAGGGTGCCCACGAGGAAGGGCGCGCCGCCGTCCTTGGGCAGGCCCCACAGCCGCGCCGACTGCCCCGCCGGCACGGCCAGCGGCTGCAGCATCTTCACGGTGATCTGCCGGCCGTGGCGGCGCGAGCTCGCGAGCACGGTCGGCTTGCCGCTGCCGTCGACGAGCAGGCCGACGTAGCTGGCCGGCAGCGCGTCGCGGCGCTCCTCGAGGCCGGCCAGCCCGGCGAGCTCCGGCTGCGTGCGCAGCACCACGACGCCGACCAAGGTGCCCGCGAGCACGCCGGCCAGCGCGCTGCCGAGCATGCGCGAGGCGAGCCACGCGCCCCAGCCGCCGCGGCGCGGCGCTGCTGCGCGCCGGCCCGCCGGCGACGCGGCGTCGTCGAACAGCCGCGCCTGCAGCTGCTGCCACACCGCTTCGCTCGGCTGCATCGCCGGCACGCCGTCGGCCAGCACGCGAAAGCGCTCGTGCCAGCCGGTCACCGCGCGTGCGGCCTGCGGCGATTCGCGCAGCAGCCGCTCGAAGCGGCGCCGTGCGCGCCCGGCCAGGGTGCCGAGCGCGTACTCGCGCGCCAGCCGGTCGAGCCGTTCGGGCTGCAGGTAGTTCACGCGCGGGCCTTCACGCGATGCCCCGGATGCCCGCCGATTCGAGGCAGGCGCGCAGCTTGTCGAGCCCGCGGCGCACCCAGGCCTTGGCGGTGCCGAGCGGCACGTTCAGCGCCTCGGCGATGTCGGTGTGCACCAGGCCGCGGTAGTACGCGAGCGCGAGCGCCTGCCGCTGCGACGCGCCGAGCGAGCCCATGCACGCGGCAATGCGGCCGCGCGCGAGGCTGTCGTCGAGCAGCTGCTGCGGATCGGGCGCGTTCGCGTCGGCCACCTGCAGCGCGTCGTCGTCGAGCGGCGTGGTGCGGGCGCGCTCGGTCGCGCCCGAGCGCAAGGCATCGATGGCGCGGTTGCGCACGATGTTGATCAGCCAGGTCATCGGCTGGCCGAGGCTTGCGTTGTAGCCGGCCGCGCCGTGCCATACATTCATGAAGGCTTCCTGCAGCACCTCTTCGGCGCGCTCTCGATGATTCAATATACGGAACGCGACGCCCAGGAGATGCGCGCAGGTGGCGCGATACAGCCGCTCGAAGGCCTGCCGGTCGCGCAGGGCGACCCGCGCGAGCAGGTCCGGCAGGTTCTCGGCAGCGGCCATCGGCAGGGGCGGGCGTTGCAGGAAGCGTGCGCGAGTGTAGTGCGCCGGTCGCGGGCTGCCGCCTGGCCCGTCCGGGCCACGCCGCGCGAACCGACCACCGGATGCGGCAGCCCATGAGCCACCCGTCCCCTCCGATCGTCGTCGCGCTGCTCGGCGTGCCCGAGGCGACCACCGCGGCCACCTTGTACGGCTTCTACGACGCGCTGGCCGCGACGCGCCGCGACTGGCTCCTGCTTCACGGCGCCGAGCCGGTCGAGTCGCCGCTGCGGCCGCTGGTGGTGAGCCGCGACGGCCGCCCGTTCGTCGGCGCCAACGGCGTGCGCATCACGCCCGACGCGGCGTTCGCCGACGTGCCGCGGCCCGACGTGGTGTGCATCACCGACCTGGCCGTCCTGCCGGGCGAGCCGGTCGGCGAGCGCTTCGGCGCCGAGGTGGCGTGGGTGCGCGAGCGCTACGACGACGGTGCCGTCGTCGCCGCGGCCTGCTCGGGCGCCGTGCTGCTCGCCCGCACCGGCTTGCTCGACGGGCTCGACGCCACGTCGCACTGGGCGTACTGCGATGCGCTGTCGCGCGAGCATCCGCGCACGCGCTGGCATGCCGAGCGCGGCCTCGTGATGGCAGGCCCCGACCGGCGCATCCTGATGTCGGGCAGCGGCGTGGCCTGGCACATGCTGGCCCTGTCGCTCATCGCGCGCTTCGCGGGGCCGGAGGAGGCGATGCGCGTGGCGCGCATCAACCTGCTCGACGCGAGCGACGCGAGCCCGATCGCCTACGCGTCGCTCGTGCGCGGCGGCCGCGCCGACGACCCGCTGATCCAGCGTTGTCAGCAATGGGCGGCGATGCACTACCACGTCGAGTCGCCGGTGACGCAGATGGTCGCGCTGTCGGGCCTGCCCGAGCGCACGTTCAAGCGCCGCTTCGCCCGGGCGACCGGGATGAGCCCGCTGGAGTACGTGCACATGCTGCGCCTCGAGGAGGCCAAGCAGATGCTCGAGTCCGGCGACGCGCCGGTCGAGCGGATCGCCGCCGAGGTCGGCTACCAGGACCCGAGCTTCTTCAGCCGGCTGTTCCGGCGCAAGGTCGCGCTCACGCCCGCGCAGTACCGCCGCCGCTTCGGCGCGCTCGCGCGCCGGCTGCAGGACGCCGCGGCGCGAGAGTCGGCGTGACGACGGCGCGCGTGACGGCGCGGTCGCCGGGCGCTCAGGCGCCGGCGATCGCCGCGTCGAGGTCGTTCAGCACTTCCTCCAGCCGCTTCAGCGCGCGCGCGCCGCGGCTGCGCCGCACGCGATGGCGGCTGACCAGCACGCGCTGCGGGTCGTCGAGCGCGGCATCGTCGAGCGCGAGGCCGTGGCGCGCGAGCTGGCGGTTGAGCACCGTGCGGCGCGAGCGCAGCAGCGCGCGCGTGCGCTGGTAGGCGTGCTCGGCCAGGTGCCGCCGCTGCGACACGCTGAAGGTGTTGGCGAGGAACAGCTCGGCGTCGCGCTGGTCGGGTTCGAGCAGCACGATGTCGGTGTCGGGGTGGCTGACGCCGTAGCCCTTCATGCCCAGCTCGAGCCGCGAGTGGATCATCGAGCGGAAGGTCTGGCTCAGCACCACCGGCAGCCCGCCGTCGACCAGCCGCGGGCTGCGCGGCCCGCCGTCGGCCCGCACGCCACGGTGCGGCGCGTGCGTGGCGTCGAACGGCACCAGCGGGCCCAGGCACCGCACCAGGTCGAG
>CAZFET010000268.1:0-5039 GCA_964517545.1 uncultured Burkholderiaceae bacterium | reverse complement strand
CGACTGCCTGATCGCGTCCGCCGTCGTCAACACGGGTTCGCCGGACGCTTACGACGCACTGAAGAAGGCGCTGTTCGAATGAAGAGAAGCGATTTCCGGTTCCTCGATCGCCTGCGCGTGCGCTGGGCCGAGATCGACGCCCAGCACATCGTGTTCAACGGGCACTACCTGATGTACTTCGACACCGCGGTGGCCGGCTACTGGCGCGCGCTGGCGATGCCGTACCACGAGACCATGCAGCAGCTCGCCGGCGACATGTTCGTGCGCAAGGCGACGCTCGAGTACGACGGCTCCGCGCACTACGACGACGTGCTCGACATCGGCGTGCGCTGCGGCCGCATCGGCACCTCGTCGATGATGTTCACGGCGGCCGTCTACCGCGGCGAGCAGCGCCTGGTGCACGGCGAGCTCGTCTACGTGTTCGCCGATCCGGTGGCGCGCACGTCCAAGCCGGTGCCGCAGGAGCTGCGCGACGTGCTGCAGTCGTTCGAGGCCGGCAAGCCGATGGTCGACGTGCGCGTCGGCGGCTGGGACGAGCTCGGCCGCGACGCGCAGCGCATCCGCACCGAGGTGTTCGTCGAGGAGCAGCAGATCCCCGCCGAGCTCGCGTGGGACGAGGCCGACAAGGGCTGCGTGCACGCGGTCGCCTACAACCGCTTCGGCATGGCGCTGGCCACCGGCCGGCTGCTCGAGCACGTGCCCGGCGTGGCCAAGATCGGCCGCATGGCGGTCGTGCGCTCGATGCGCGGCGGCCGCATCGGCCGCTCGGTGCTCGATGCGCTGATGCAGGCCGCGCGCGAGCGCGGCTTCCGCGAGGCGGTGCTGCACGCCCAGCTCAGCGCCGCACCGTTCTACGCGCGCGCAGGCTTCGCCGAACGCGGCCCGCAGTTCGACGAGGCCGGCATCCCGCACGTGGAGATGGTTCGCGCGCTGTAGCGCGCGCCGGTCAGGTGCGCCTGCGCGGAGCCGCCGCAGGGGCGAGCAGGGTGCGCTGGCGCCGGCGCGGCGCCGTCGCATCGGCGTGCGGCTCGCCGTCGTGGTGCGCGGCGACCTGCGACTCGGCCACGTCCTCCTGCGCCGCGCGCCAGCCCTCCGGCGTGTGCAGGTAGCGCGGCGGCCAGTCGCGCAGTGCCACGCGGCGCAGCAGGGCGAGCGGACTGCCGGGGGTGAAGGTGCGCTCGAACACGTGCGTGACGAGCCGCTTCGAGACCCGCTCGGCCACGATCACCGTCGAGCAGCGCGTGCCGTACGAGCGCTGAGGCATACGGATGAACGCCGGCGACAACGCGCGCTCGATCTCGACGGGCACGCCGGTCGATGGCAGCGCGTCGTCGGGTGCCGGCGTGCGGTCGGCCAGTGCGGCGAACAGCCGGTCGGCCAGCGCATCGGCGTCGGGCGCGAGATCGACGGCCTCGCGCAGCCGCGCCTTCAAGGTGTGCACCTTCGGCCACGGCGTGTCGAGCGCCGCGTTCGACACGCCCCACAAGCCGCGCTCGAGACGCACCGGCAGCGCACCCGTGTTGCCCGCCCAGAAGCACTCTCCGCGCGCGAAATCGGCCGCCACCACGTTGAAGCCGTTGTAGCCGGCGAGCGCGATGCGCGTCCAGAAGCGGTCCATCGACAGCTCGCCGCGCAGCCACAGCGGCACGATGTCGCCGCGCGACGGCGCCTCGGCGTCGTGCCGCGACGGGTCGCGCACGTTGGTGACCAGCGCGAGGCGGCCGTGCGCGGTGAGTCCCAGCCAGGTGCCTCCGGCGTGCAGGTCGCGACCGCCCAGGATGTCGGGCGCGCGGTCGCCGGGCGACCACCAGCCGAGCCGCTGCGCGGGCCGCTCGTAGTACTCGTCGCGGTTGCCCGCGAGCACCAGCGGAAAGCGCCGGCTCTGGTCGATCGCGATCGCGACGAGGCACATGTCAGGGCGCGCAGGGCTCGAACGTCTCGACGTGGCGCGCGCCGTCGATGGCGTCGGCAAGCACGGCCGACATCGCGCGCTCGATGTCGGCGAACAGTCCGTCGTCGACGCCGCCCGCATGGCCGGGCCGCGCGTACGTCTCCATCCACGTGCGGCCGCCGTCGTCGGCGCGGCGCAGCAGGCGCGCCTGCAGCCCGGGATGGCGTGCGCACAGCGCCGACTGCGCGGCGCACACCGCAGCGACCGTGGCAGCCCCGGCCTGCGCACCGATGCGGTAGTAGACGAAGCGCTCCGACACGGCTCGCGTCCGTCGTCAGGCGTCGGCCGGCAGGTCGTAGGGCAGGGCGGCACGCCGCAACCGCGGGCCGTCGGGGCTGCGCAGATGCAGCGTGTCGCCGGCCGACGCGAGCTTGAGCTCGACCAGCAGCACGCTGCCGCCGGCTTCGCGCGCCGCATTGGCCACCATGCCCGCAGGCTGCGAGGGATCGCCCGCGGCGAACACCTCGTCGCCGGGCGACGCCTCGGCGTCGGTGTCGAAGCGCAGCGCGCGCCGCTTGATCGTGCCTCGGTACTGGCTGCGCGCGACGACTTCCTGGCCGGGGTAGCAGCCCTTCCTGAAGTCCACGCCGCCGACGATCTCGTAGTTGAGCATCTGCGGCACGAACTGGTCGGCCGTGCGCGCCACGACGCGCGCGATGCCGGCGCGCACCTCGAGCGCGTCCCACGCGTTCGGGTCCAGCGGCGGCCACGCCGGCGCGTCCGACGGCCCGGCCGCCCACAACCAGCGCGGCTGGCCGTCGGCGTCGGGCAGGCGGATCACGCGTGCGGCGCCGACCGCCGCACCTTGCCACGGCCCGATCGACGCGGCCGCGCCGAGTGCCTCGCGCGCGGCGTGACCCGCCACGCCCCACAGTGCCACGTCGCCGCTCGCGTCGACCAGCTTGCAGCGTGCGCGCAGCACGAACATCGACAGGCGCTTGAGCGCGGCCGGCAGCAGGTCGGCGCTGCATGCGAGCAGTACCTCGTCGGGCGACGGGCGCCAGATCACGAAGCTCGCGAGCAGCCGACCCTTCGGCGAGCAGAAGCCGGCCAGGCGCGCCGAATCGGGCCCGAGATGCTCGACGTCCTGCGTGAGCTGGCCGTGCAGGAACGTCGCCGCGTCGGCGCCGCTCGCGCGGATGACGCCCCAGTGCGCGAGGCGCACTGCGCCGGCGGCCGTTGCATTCGAAGACGATGTCGACATGCCGGCAATTATCATCGTCGGCCATGGTCCGGCTCGTGCTCAGGGTGTTGCTGCTCGCCGTGCTCGCGGCGGCCGCGCTCGGCGCGGCGGCGTGGTGGTGGGTGAACCAGCCGCTCGCGCTCGCCGCCGATCGTGCCGAGGTGTCCATCGAGGCCGGCGCGACCCCGCGCGAGGTCGCGCAGGCCTGGGTGGCGGCCGGCGTTCGCACGTCGCCGCGGCTGCTGTACGAGTGGTTCCGCTGGTCGGGCGATGCGCGCCGCATCCGCGCCGGCAGCTACGAGGTCGAGGCGGGCGTGACGCCGCGCGAGCTGCTGCGCAAGATGGTGCAGGGCGACGAGGCGATGGAGTCGGTGCGCTTCGTCGAGGGCTGGACCTTCCGCCAGCCTGGTGGCCGACTCGCTTTTGTTTTTAATGATACGGCGACCACCGCGAGGCTCACCGATGCGCAGCTGATGGTGGCAATCGGCGCAGCCGGCATCGCGCCCGAAGGGCGCTTCTTTCCCGACACCTACGTCTACAGCCGCGGCGTCAGCGACGTCACCGTGCTGCGTCGCGCCTACGCGATGATGGCCACGCGACTGGCCGCGGCCTGGGCCGAGCGCGCTCCCGACACGCCGCTGAAGTCGGCCGACGAGGCGCTGATCCTCGCGTCCATCATCGAGAAGGAGACCGGCTCGACCGCCGACCGCGGCAAGATCGGCGGCGTGTTCGTCAACCGACTGCGCATCGGCATGCCGCTGCAGACCGACCCGACGGTGATCTACGGACTCGGCGAATCGTTCGACGGCAACCTGCGCAAGCGCGACCTGCTGGCCGACGGGCCGTACAACACGTACACGCGGCCGGGCCTGCCGCCGACGCCGATCGCGCTGCCGGGCAAGGCGTCGCTGATGGCGGCCGTGCGGCCCGAGCCGACGAAGGCGCTGTACTTCGTGGCGCGCGGCGACGGGTCGAGCGAGTTCAGCGAGACGCTGGAGCAGCACAATCGCGCCGTCAACAAGTACCAGCGGGGCCGCTGAAAGCCGGCACGGCGCACGCGACATGGCACGCGGACGGTTCATCACCTTCGAAGGCATCGACGGCGCGGGCAAGTCGACGCACGTCGCCGGCGTGGCCGAGCGGCTGCGCGCGCGCGGGCACGCGGTGGTCACGACGCGGGAGCCCGGCGGCACCGAACTCGCCGAGGCGATCCGCGAGCTCGTGCTGCGGCGCCCGATGGACGCGCTGACCGAGACCTTGCTCGTCTTCGCCGCGCGGCGCGATCACCTGCGGCAGTTCATCGAGCCGGCGCTGGCGGCGGGCACCAGCGTGCTGTGCGACCGCTTCACCGACGCGAGCTTCGCCTACCAGGGCGGGGGCCGCGGGCTCGACGTCGCCGTGCTGGCGGCGCTGGAAGGCTGGGTGCAGCAAGGGCTCCAGCCCGACCTGACCTTGTGGTTCGACGTGCCGGCGGCCGTGGCGGCGCAGCGCCGGCGCGCGGCTCGCGCGCCCGACCGTTTCGAGCAGCAGGACGAAGCCTTCTTCGAACGCGTGCGCGACGGCTACCGGCGGCGCATGGAGGCGGCCCCGCAGCGCGTGCTGCGCATCGATGCGTCCGGCGCGGTCGATGCCGTCGCGGCGCAGCTCGCCGCGGCGCTGGCGGCGAACGGGCTCTGACGCTCGATGGTCGGCGCAGACGGCGTGCTTCCCCTGCCGTGGCTCGGCGCGGCGCTCGACGCGATCTCGCGCGAGTCGCGCGGCCACGCGTTGCTGCTGCACGGCCCGCGCGGGGTGGGGCAGTTCGATCTCGCCGTCGTGCTGGCGCAGGCGTGGCTGTGCGAGGCGCGCGATCCGGCCGATGCGCGTCCGTGTGGCCGCTGCGCGTCGTGCAAGCTGATGCTCGCG
>CAZFET010000267.1:0-5048 GCA_964517545.1 uncultured Burkholderiaceae bacterium | reverse complement strand
AGTTGAAGGGGAACACGTTGCGGGCGAGCCACGCGATGGCGGGGAGCACGTGCTCCCTGGCCTCGGTGACGATGCGGAAGCGGAGCTTGTCGAAGACGGTGGCCGCCGTGGTGTCCCTCTTGGCCAGCAGCTTGGTGATCACGCTGCTGCGCGTCTTGCGGCTGCCGTAGAAGCTGGGGGTCAGCGCGTTCAGCACGCCGGCGCGCAGCACCTCGAGCGGCGGCGCGACGAAGGCGTCGGCCGACAGCGCGACCACGCCGGGGGCGTCGAAGCGGCTCGCGAGCGTGAGCAGCGGCGAGGCCACGCGCTGGCCCACCTTGTCGCGGTACAGCGACGAGCCGGCGATGAGGTGCAGGTCGCCGATCTGCCCGTGCAGCCACTGCAGCAGGTCCTCGACCGCGCCGGGCGTCAGCAGCACCTCGCCGACGAACTTGTCGCCCAGCGGCCGCGTGTGGATCTGCCGCACCGTGTCGCGCAGCATGTCGCCGAGGCCGAACAGCTGCTCGGCCGGCGTCGCGGCGAGCGCGTGCGCCGTGCCGCCGCCGAAGGCGAACGAGCTCGCCGCCCGGCCGTCGCGCGCGGTGCCGGCGGCGCTCATCGAGTACCAGCCGGCGCTGCACGCCAGGTCGCTGCCGCCGCTGGTGAGCACGCGGGCCTGCAGCAAGGTGTGCGCGGCGTAGCCTTCCTCGAGGCGGAACTGCGGCGTGGCGCGGGCGCGGAAGTCGAGCAGCTCGCGCACCTTGTCGGCCAGCACGTCGCGCTCGCCGTGCTGCGGGCCCTGCACGATGTCGGCGCGCTGGCCCGACGACACGGCGTTGGCGTCGTCCTGCGGCGCCGCCGACGCGTCGGCGAACAGCGCCGCGATGCGCTCGCGCAAGCTCGGCTCGTCGAACGCGGTGAGCTCGGTGCTGGCCCGGCGCGCGTCGACGATGCCCAGCAGCGAGAGCTTCTGCGTCGACGTGCTGCGCAGCAGGCTCGGCTCGTCGTGCGCGAAGTTCACCTCGTCGTGGGCGGTGCGGCTGGCGCCGACCTGCGCGTGGTGAAAGCCCTGCGCGCGCATCAGCGCGAGCGCGCGTTCGGCTGTGTCGAGCAAGGAGGTGGCGGCCATGGTCACTCGCCTCCCAGGTGGGCGCGCGTGCGCAGCGCCGGGCCGCCCATCGACACGACCATCCACTGCTTCTTGCCGCAGTAGCCCGAGCAGGTCCAGTGCATGTCGTCGGACACCGCGTCCACCGCACCGAGCACCTTGAGGGCCGAGCCCGACAAGGTGGTGTCGCGGATGGCGCGGCCGAGCTTGCCGTTGCGGATCTCGTAGCCCAGGGTGATGCCGAACATGAACTCCGTGGTCGAGTCGGCCTGGCCGTTGCCGGTCTTCATCAGCAGGTAGCCGTCGTCCACCTCGGCGATCAGGTCCTGCTGCCGGCGCGTGCCGGGCACGATGAGGGTGTTGCGCATGCGCACGAGCGGCTCGTCGTGCGGGCCGTAGGCGCGCGCGCTGCCGGTGGCCTCGATGCCCAGGCGCGCGGCGGTCTCGCGGCTGGACATGAAGGCGCTGAGCCGGCCGCGGTCGATCAGCACCGCGTCGCGCGCCGGCGTGCCTTCGTCGTCGGCGTAGACCGGGATCATCACTTCCTCGCCGTTCCAGGTGTGCGCCACGTCGATCATCGTGACCAGCTCGCTGGCGATCGACTGGCCGAGCAGGTCGCCGGTGACGGCGCCGCCGAGCACGATGTCGGCCTCGCACGGATGCCCCATCGCCTCGTGCGCGAGCATGCCGGCGAGCTCGGGCGCCAGCACCACGGTGTGCTGGCCGCCGCGCGCCGGCACCGCGTGACGCTTGGCCTGCAGATGCTCGTGCAGCCGGTCGACGAAGGGCGCCATCGCGTCGATCGACAGGTCGAGGTCGGCCAGGCTGCCCTTGCCCGAGATCACCTCGCCCAGCTCGACCGGCGCGCCGCGCTCGTCCTCGGCCACCAGCACCACGTAGCAGGCCGCGCGCGCGATGGTGTTCAGCACGTCGGCGCCGGTGCTCGTCGTCAGCCGCTTGGCGTGATGCTCGTCGTGCAGCACGAAGCGCGACGACGTCAGGCCCGGGTAGCGCGTCGAGCACCAGGCGTGCAGCGCGGCCAGGCGTTCCATGCACTCGGCCGGCGTGAGCGGCGCGCGCCCGCTGCCGGCGTGGTGCTCGCCGCGATGGCTGCCGCCGGCCAGCGGCAGCGGCGCCTTCGCGCCGAAGCGCGCCATCGTGCGTGCGTTGTGCAGCGCCTTGTCGCGCACGCGCTCGCGCGCGGCCTCGTCGCCGGCGGCCTCGGACGCGAAGCCCCAGTAGCCGCCGTCGTACACGCGCGCGCTCGTGCCGCTCTCGGCGGTGCGCGAGTTGTGCGCGAGGTGGCCGTCGATCATCTGCATGCGCGTGCGGCGCAGCTCGTGGTGGCGCCATTCGGCGTAGGGCGCGGCGGTGCGGGTCATGGCGGCGGGCGTCGGCGACGCGGGAAGCGGCAAGGTGGCGGATTCTTCGCCAACCCGGCCGCCGCGCCAATGCCCCGCCGGCATGCTCGACCGGTCGGCGCGGGCCGGCGGTTCAGGGCGTGCCGCGCCGCACGTCGCTCGGCGAGCGGCCGGTCCAGTGGCGAAACGCGCGCGCGAAGCTCTTCTCGCTGGCGAAGCCGACCGCCCGCGCCACCTGCTTCACCGGCTGCCGCGCGCGCGCCAGCAGCTCCAGCGCGCGGTCGCGCCGCACCTCGTCCTTCAGCGACTGCAGCGACGCGCCTTCGTCGCGCAGCTGGCGGTGCAGGGTGCGCACCGACACGTGCAGCGCGGCAGCCAGGGCCTCGGCCGTGGGGTGGCGCGGCAGCAGCTCGCGCACGCGCTGCACGAGCAGGCGGTCGCGCCGGTACGGTCGCACCGTCAGGGTCAGCGCGCGCTGCAGCATCGCGCGCAGCGCGCGCTCGTCGCGGCGCAGCGGCAACGCGAGGTACTGCGCGTCGAACGCGAAGCCGGCGCGGTCGGCGTCGAAGCGCACCGGGCCGGGGAACATGAGCGCGTAGGCGCGGTGATGGCGCGGCGGCGCATGCGGGAAGGTCGCCTCGAGCACGGGGATGCGCGAGTCGACGGCCCAGCACGCGTAGCCGTGCACGTAGCGCAGCAGGGTGAGCAGGCAGAACTCGCGCAGGACCGGGTCGAGCGCGCGCCGCTCGTCGATGGCCAGCCGCGCGACCTCGCCGTCCGCCTGCAGCGACAGCAGCACGTCGTCGGTCAGCAGGCGGTGGTGGCGGCACCAGCGCGCGAGTGCGAGGCCCAGGGTCGGCGCGGTGATCGAGGCGCGGCACAGCATGCCGTAGCTGCCCCAGGGCAGGCGCCGGCCGAACCAGCCGAGCGCCTCGTCGTCGAGCTCGCGCATCGCGTGGGCCGAGAACGCCTCCATCTGCGCGGCGGTGATGCGGGCGTCGACGCGCCTGAGCTCGCGTGGCGCGATCTGCGCCGCACGCAGCGCGGCGGCGGGGTCGACGCCGTACTTCCGGTAGGCCAGCACCATGGCGCGGACGAAGGCCATCGGCGTGGCGGCGGGCGGATTCGGCATGGGCGGGAGTCTGGCACGGTCCGGCGCCGCAGGCGCCCGCTGCTGGCACGATCTGCAACCTCGATGGCCGCCGCCATGCCGCGCGGCGGCCTATGCTGCGCCGTTCCGCCGTATGCTGGCGCGGCTCCGCCACGGGCGCGCCGGCGCCGCCGCGGCGCCGCACGACGGCACGACACAGCACAGAACCCAGGAGACGAGTGCCCATGCCGACGCCCGCCACGAAGCTCAACCCGCGCGCCGACGACTTCAAGGCCAACGCGGCGGCGATGCGGGCGCTGGTCGACGACCTGAGCGCGAAGCTCGAGCGCATCGCGCAGGGCGGCGGCGAGGCCGCGCGCGCCAAGCACACCGGCCGCGGCAAGCTGCTGCCGCGCGAGCGCGTCGAGATGCTGCTCGACCCCGACACGCCCTTCCTCGAGATCGCGCCGCTGGCCGCGCTGGGCCTGTACGACGACGAGGCGCCGTGCGCCGGCCTGATCGCCGGCATCGGGCGCGTCGCCGGCGTGGAGTGCGTGATCGTCTGCAACGACGCCACCGTCAAGGGCGGCACCTACTTCCCGCTGACGGTGAAGAAGCACCTGCGCGCGCAGGAGATCGCGCGCTTCAACCGGCTGCCGTGCCTCTACCTCGTCGACTCCGGCGGCGCCAACCTGCCGAACCAGGACGAGGTGTTCCCCGACCGCGACCACTTCGGCCGCATCTTCTACAACCAGGCCACCTTGAGCGCCGAGGGCATCGCGCAGATCGCGGTGGTGATGGGCTCGTGCACGGCCGGCGGCGCCTACGTGCCGGCGATGAGCGACGAGACGATCATCGTGCGCAACCAGGGCACGATCTTCCTCGGCGGCCCGCCGCTGGTGAAGGCCGCGACCGGCGAGGTGGTGAGCGCCGAGGACCTGGGCGGCGGCGACGTGCACACGCGGCTGTCCGGCGTGGCCGATCACCTGGCCGAGAACGACACCCATGCGCTCGCGCTCGCGCGCCGCGTGGTCGCCAACCTGCACTGGCGCAAGGCCTGGCCGGTCGAGCGCGTCGCCCCGCGCCCGCCGAAGCTCGACCCGGCCGAGCTGTACGGCGTGATCCCCACCGACACGCGCAAGCCCTTCGACGTGCGCGAGATCATCGCGCGCATCGTCGACGCCAGCGAGTTCGACGAGTTCAAGGCGCGCTACGGCCCGACCCTGGTGACCGGCTTCGCGCACATCGAGGGCCTGCCGGTGGGCATCGTCGCCAACAACGGCATCCTGTTCAGCGAGAGCGCCAACAAGGGCGCGCACTTCATCGAGCTGTGCTGCCAGCGCAAGGTGCCGCTCGTCTTCCTGCAGAACATCACCGGCTTCATGGTCGGGCAGAAGTACGAGAACGAAGGCATCGCGCGCGCCGGCGCCAAGATGGTGACGGCGGTGGCGTGCGCGCAGGTGCCCAAGTTCACGGTGATCATCGGCGGCAGCTTCGGCGCCGGCAACTA
>CAZFET010000266.1:2768-5074 GCA_964517545.1 uncultured Burkholderiaceae bacterium | reverse complement strand
GGCTCCAGCTCGAGGCTGGTCTGCAGGTGCTGGGCGAGCTCGCGCAGGCGCTGCTGCGACTGCGCGAGCTGCCGGTCCGACGCGCGGCGTGCACGTTCGGCACGCGCGGCCTCCACGGCGTGCAGCAGCGCCGGCACCAGCCGCGCGAGGTTGTGCTTGAGCAGGTAGTCGGCCGCGCCGCGGCGCATGGCCTCGACCGCCGTGTCCTCGCCGATCTCGCCGGAGACCAGGATGAAGGGCACCGTGCGACCGGTGGCGCGCAGCAGCTCCAGCGCGGCCATGCCCGAGAAGCCGGGCAGGTTGTAGTCGGAGATCACCGCGTCCCAGGCGCCGCGCGCGAGCGCGTCCTCGTACTGCGCCTGCGTCTCCACGCGCAGCACGTCGGCGGCCAGCCCGCCGCGCGCGAGCTGCGCGAGCAGCAGCTGGTGGTCGCCCTCGGCGTCCTCGAGGTGCAGCAGGCGCAGCGGGCGGGCGCCGGCCGCGCTGGCGACTGCCGCGGCCGGGGGCGCTGGGTCGGGACGCTGCATCCGATGCCTCGAATTGGGCCGTCTTCCGGCCGGTGATCGCCACCTTGCGGGTCGCAAGGGCTGCTGAAAATTCTAGCGACCCCCCGTAGTCCGGAGTCCGAATGTCCGAACCCGACGCGAACGAGCTGCGCGAGCACCTGCACGCTGCCGCCGGCGACCTCGAGCGCCTCCAGGCGTTGCTGGCCGATGCCTGCGACACCCTGCTCGCGCGCTTCTCGCTCGCCGCCGATCAGCTCGCCGCGCTGCCGCTGGCGCCCGACGACCGTGCCTGGCCGCCGCTGCGCGACGCGCGCGCGCAGCTCGGCGCGGCCGTCACGGCGCTGCAGTTCCAGGACATGGCCTCGCAGCTCATCGCGCACGCGCAGCGGCGTCTGCACCAGTGCGCCGAGCGCGTCGCTGCGCCGCCCGGCGCGGGCGCGCACACGCGCATGCCGCCGCCGTGGCCCAACCCGGTGGCGCAGGCGAACGTCGCCTCCGGCCCGATCGAACTTTTCTGAACCGCACCGCCCAGGAGTACCGCATGCACTCGATCCTCGCCGTGGACGACTCGGCTTCGATGCGACAGATGGTCGCGTTCACGCTGAAGAACGCCGGCTTCGACGTGGTCGAGGCCGTCGACGGGCAGGACGCGCTCGAGAAGGCCGGCACGCGCGACTTCTCGCTCGTGCTGACCGACCAGAACATGCCGCGCATGGACGGGCTGAGCCTGACGCGCCGGCTGCGCGAGTCGCCGCGCTACCGCAACGTGCCCATCCTCGTGCTGACCACCGAGTCCAGCGACGAGGTGAAGCAGGCCGGCCGCGCCGCGGGTGCGACCGGCTGGATGGTCAAGCCGTTCGACCCGGCCCGGCTGATCGAGGTGATCGGCAAGGTCATCCGCTGACGAAGGCCGCGACGATGAGCCGTACCGCCCCAGGCCCGGCCGGCGCCGCCGGCATCGACCTCGGCCAGTTCCACCAGATCTTCTTCGAGGAGGCCGGCGAGAACCTCGAGCGCATGGAGCAGCTGCTGCTCGCGCTGGACGTCGCGGCGGCCGACGACGAGGACCTCAACGCCATCTTCCGCTGCGCGCACTCGATCAAGGGCGGCGCGGCGACCTTCGGCTTCGACGACGTGGCCGAGCTCACGCACGAGCTCGAGACCCTGCTCGACCGCCTGCGCCGCCACGAGCTCGCGCCCGCGCCGCCGATGGTCGACGTGATGCTCGCCTCGGGCGACGCGCTGGCCGCGCAGCTCGCGCGTCACCAGGCCGGCGGCCAGGGCGCGCGGGTCGACACGGCCGCGCTGATCGCCGAACTCCGCGCGCTGGCCGGCGGCCACGCGCCGGCTGCCGCGGCGGCGCGCGCGGCGCCGGCTGCATCGGCATCCGTGGTGACCGCCACGTCGCCGCCCGCCACGCCCGCCGCCGACGCGCCGCACAGCGTGGTGCGGCAGCTCGAGCTCATCGTCGGCCCGCTGGCGCAGCCGGCGCGCGCCGACGCGATCGCCGAGCTGTTCGCCGAGATCGAAGGCCTGGGCACCATCGAGCCGATCGACGGCGGCCAGGCCGCCGACGGCATGCGCCGCTTCAAGGTGCTCACCACGTCGAGCGACGCGGAGCTGATCGACCTGTTCTCCTTCCACGTGTCGCGCGAGGAAGTGCGGCTGCTGCCCTTCGGCCCCGGCTACGGCTTCCATCCCGACGCGCCCGGCGCGCCGCCGCTGCAGCCCGAGCCGGCCGGCTTCGGCTTCTTCGACGACGCGCCCGGCGCGCCGCCCGCACTGCCGTCGCCGGCCTTC
>CAZFET010000266.1:0-2758 GCA_964517545.1 uncultured Burkholderiaceae bacterium | reverse complement strand
AGCGCACCGCCCCGGCCGCCGAGGCCGCGACCCTGCGCGTGTCGGTCGACAAGGTCGACCAGCTCATCAACCTGGTGGGCGAACTCGTCATCACGCAGGCCGTGCTCGCGCAGACCAGCCGCGGGCTGGACCACGCGCTGCAGCAGCAGCTCGGCGCCGGCCTCGCCGACCTGGAGCGCAACACGCGCGACCTGCAGGAAGCGGTGATGTCGATCCGCATGATCCCGATGTCGGGCGTGTTCAACCGCTTCCCGCGCATGCTGCGCGATCTGGCGGGCAAGCTCGGCAAGAAGGTCGAGCTGGTCACGCACGGCGAGGCCACCGAACTCGACAAGGGCCTGATCGAGAAGATCACCGACCCGCTCACGCACCTCGTGCGCAACGCCTGCGACCACGGCATCGAGCTGCCGGCCGAACGCGTGGCGCGCGGCAAGCCCGAGCACGGCACGATCACGCTGGTCGCGTCGCACCAGGGCGGCAGCGTCGTGATCGAGGTGCGCGACGACGGTCGCGGCCTGAACCGCGCGAAGCTGCTGGCCAAGGCGCGCGAGCGCGGCCTCGACGCGCCCGACTCGCTGAGCGACGCCGAGGTGTGGGCGCTGATCTTCGCGCCCGGCTTCTCGACCGCCGAGGTGGTGACCGATGTCTCCGGCCGCGGCGTCGGCATGGACGTGGTCAAGCGCAACATCGCCGCGCTCAACGGCACGGTCGAGATCGACTCGGCCGAGGGCCACGGCATGACGGTGCGCGTGCGCCTGCCGCTCACGCTGGCCATCATGGACGGCATGTCCGTCGGCGTGGGCGACGAGTGCTACATCGTGCCGCTCGCGTCGGTGGTGGAGTCGTTCCAGGTCGGGCCGGGCCTCATCCGCACCGTCGGCGGCTCGGCCCGCGTGGTCGAGGTGCGCGACGAGTTCATGCCGGTGCTCGCGCTCGACGCGCTGTTCGGCGTCCCGCGCACCGGCGCGCCGGCGGGCCAGCCGATCATGGTGGTGGTCGAGGCCGACGGCGGGCGCGTGGCGCTGCTGGTCGACGAGCTGATCGGCCAGCAGCAGGTCGTGGTGAAGAACCTCGAAGCCAACTACCGGCGCGTCGACGACGTGTCCGGCGCCACCATCCTCGGCGACGGCCGCGTCGCGCTGATCCTCGACATCGCCTCGCTGGTGCGCCGCTCGCGCCACTGAGCCCCTTCCTTCCCTTCTTCAGAGCAATACGGAGTGCTTCATGAACCTGGTTGAACTGATGCGGCGCTACAGCATCCGCACGCGCATGGTGGGGGCGATCGCGATCGTGCTCACGTTGTTGTTCGTGCTCGGCGGCGCCGGCCTGTACGGCATGCACCGCATCGAGACGATCAACGAGCAGGTGATCGGCGAGCAGCTCGCGGTCGCGCGCGAGCTCGTGGCCTTGCGGCAGACGGTGGGCGACCTGCGCCGCTACGAGAAGGACATGATCATCAACTACGAGAAGACCGACCAGGTCGAGCGCTACCAGGAGCTGTGGCTGAAGACGCGCGCCAAGGCGGGCGAGACCCTGGCGCGCGTCGCGGCGCTGACCCCCACGCACCGCGATTTCGTCGGCCAGCTCGCGGTGCACGTCGAGACGTACGGCCAGAAGGCCGAGCCGGTGGTCACGCAGCTGCTGGCCAGCGGCTACGACACTGCGGGTGTCGCCAACCGCATGATCGAGCCGGCCAGGCAGGCGATGCGCGCCGCCGAGAAGGCGCTCGACGAACTGAACGACCGCCTCACAGCGGAGGCCAAGGCGCACGAGACCGAGGCGCGCGAGATGTATGAGGTGACCCTGTGGGGCTTTGCGGGCATGGTGCTGCTCGCGGTGGTCATCGTCGTGCCCAGCACGCTCGCCAACATGGCCTCGATCTGCCGGCCGCTCGATGCAGCGCGCCAGACCGCGCGCCGCATCGCCGAGGGCGACCTGAGCGGCGCGATCGACACGAGCGGGCAGGACGAGACGGCCGCGCTGCAGCGCGACCTCGCCCACATGAAGGCGTCGCTGCGCCGCATGGTCGCGCAGGTGCGCGAGTCCACCGACAGCATCACGGTGGCCAGCAGCGAAGTGGCGCAGGGCAACGCCGACCTGTCCAGCCGCACCGAGCAGGCCGCCAGCAACCTGCAGCAGACCGCCAGCTCCATGGAGCAGCTCACCGGCACCGTGCGCGCCAGCGCCGACTCCGCCGCCCAGGCCAACCAGCTCGCCGCCTCGGCCGCCTCCGTCGCCGCGCGCGGCGGCTCCGTCGTCAGCCAGGTCGTCAGCACCATGGACGACATCAATGCCAGCAGCCGCAAGATCGCCGACATCATCGGCGTCATCGACGGCATCGCCTTCCAGACCAACATCCTCGCGCTCAACGCCGCCGTCGAGGCCGCCCGCGCCGGCGAGCAAGGCCGCGGCTTCGCCGTCGTCGCCGGCGAGGTGCGCTCGCTCGCGCAGCGCTCGGCCGAAGCGGCCAAGGAGATCAAGGCGCTCATCGGCGCCAGCGTCGACAAGGTCGCCTCGGGCAGCCAGCTCGTGCAGGACGCCGGCTCGACCATGCAGGAGATCGTCGCCTCCGTGCAGCGCGTCAGCGACATCATCGGCGAGATCACCGCCGCCGCGGCCGAGCAGAGCCAGGGCATCGGCCAGGTCAACTCCGCCGTCAACCAGCTCGACCGCATGACCCAGCAGAACGCCGCCCTCGTCGAGCAGTCCGCCGCCGCCGCCGCTTCCCTGCGCGAGCAGGCCCAGCGCCTGGCCGGCG
>CAZFET010000265.1:0-5083 GCA_964517545.1 uncultured Burkholderiaceae bacterium | reverse complement strand
TGCCAGTACCAATGCGCCAGAATCGCCTCCATGACCGGTCGCATCTCCTCCGGCCACGGAAGGGTGAATGGGGGTCGACGCGTCACGGGCGTTGCCGTTGCCCATTGGGCAGACCGGTGAACCACCGCCATAATGCGTGCCATGTCTGCGATCCGTCCGATCACCGCAGCGCGCTCCGGTTGGCGTTGGCGCAAGCCATCAGCCTGACCACCCCTACGCGCCCCCAGCGGGCGCCTTCCGTCCCCACCCAGCACGGCGCGCCGGCCTCGCCAGCGTCGCAAAAAGCGGGTATCAAAGCGGGTACCGAATCAGGATGCTCCTCGGAACATTCAATGAAATCAAAGGGTTAGAGCGCATATGCTGCTGATGATCGACAACTACGACAGCTTCACGTTCAACCTCGTGCAGTACTTCGGCGAGCTGGGCGAGGACGTGCGCGTGGTGCGCAACGACGAGATCGACCTGGCCGGCATCGAGGCGATGCGGCCCGACCGGCTGGTGCTGTCGCCGGGGCCGTGCACGCCGGCGGAGGCGGGCATCTGCGTGCCGGCGATCCGGCACTTCGCGGGGCGGCTGCCGATCCTCGGCGTGTGCCTCGGGCACCAGAGCATCGGCGCGGCGCTGGGCGGCACGGTGGTGCGTGCGAAGACGCTGATGCACGGCAAGACCAGCGAGATCACCGCCGACGGCCGCGGCGTCTTCCGCGGGCTGCCGGAGCGCTTCACGGTGATCCGCTACCACTCGCTGGCAGTCGAGCGCGAGACGCTGCCGCAGGACCTGACGGTGACCGCCACGTCCGACGACGGCGAGATCATGGGACTGCGGCACGCCGAGCTGCCGATCGAAGGCGTGCAGTTCCATCCCGAGTCGATCCTGACCGAGCACGGCCACGCAATGCTGCGCAACTTCCTGGAGAGCAGCCATTGAGTATTGAGATGAGCAAGTCGATCGACCTGCGCAGCGACACGGTGACGCGCCCCACGCCCGCGATGCGCGCGGCGATCGCCGCCGCCGAGGTGGGCGACGACGTGTTCGGCGACGACCCGACCGTCAACGCGCTGCAGGAACGCGTGGCCGCGATGCTGGGCTTCGAGGCGGCGCTGTTCGTCACGTCGGGCACGCAGGGCAACCTGAGCGCGCTGATGGCGCACTGCCAGCGCGGCGAGGAGTTCGTGGTCGGGCAGTCGGCCCACATCTTTCGCTACGAGGCCGGCGGCAGCGCGGTGCTCGGCAGCCTGCAGCCGTGCCCGATCGAGAACCGGCCCGACGGCACGATCGCGCTCGAGGACATCGAGGCCGCGATCAAGCCCGACGACCCGCACTTCGCGCCGACGCGGCTGCTGTGCCTGGAGAACACGCTCGGCGGCAAGGTCCTGCCGCTGGCCTACATCGAGGCCGCCACCGCGCTGGCGCGCCGGCATGGGCTGGCGACGCACCTCGACGGCGCGCGGCTGTTCAATGCGGCCGTGAAGACGGGGGTCGCGCCGCGCGAGATCGCGAAGCACTTCGACAGCGTGTCGGTGTGCTTCAGCAAGGGGCTGGGCGCGCCGGCCGGCTCGATGCTGTGCGGCCGCCGGGACTTCATCGCGCGGGCGCACCGCGTGCGCAAGATGCTGGGCGGCGCGCTGAGGCAGGTGGGCCTGCTGGCCGCCGCGGCGGACCACGCGCTGGACCATCACGTCGAGCGCCTGGCCGAGGATCACGCCAACGCCGCGCGGCTGGCCGACGGACTGCGCGGCCTGCCGGGCGTGCGCGTCGAGCCGCCGCAGACCAACATGGTGTTCGTCGAGCTGCCGCGCGAGCGCGCGCACGGCGTGGTCGAGCGGCTGCGCGCGCGCGGTCTGCTGTGCACCGGGCTGTACCAGTTGCGCCTGGTGACGCACCTCGACGTGAGCCGCGAGGACATCGAGCGCGCGATCGTGATCCTGCGCGAGACCCTGTAGACCCGAGGAGGCTTCATGCCGATCAGCAACACCGAAGCGCTGCAGCGCACGATCGAGCACCGCGAGATCTTCCACGACGAGATGCTGTCGCTGATGCGGCGCATCATGAGCGGCGAGATGTCGCCGGTGATGATCGCCGCCATCACCGTCGGGCTGCGCGTCAAGAAGGAGACCATCGGCGAGATCGCCGCGGCGGCGCAGGTGATGCGCGAGTTCGCGACGCCGGTGGTGGTGCCGGATCGCACGCACCTGGTCGACATCGTCGGCACCGGTGGCGACTCGGCGCACACGTTCAACATCTCGACGGCCGCCACCTTCGTGGCCGCGGCGGCCGGCGCCCGCGTGGCCAAGCATGGCGGGCGCAGCGTGTCGTCGACCTCCGGCAGCGCCGACGTGATGGAAGCGCTGGGCGTCAACATCGCGCTCGCGCCCGAGCAGGTGGCGCAGTGCCTGGCCGAGACCGGCATCGGCTTCATGTTCGCGCCGGCGCACCACACGGCGATGAAGCATGCCGCGCCGGTGCGCAAGGAGCTGGGCGTGCGCACGATCTTCAACATCCTCGGGCCGCTCACCAACCCGGCCGGCGCGCCCAACCAGCTGCTCGGCGTGTTCCACCCCGACCTGGTGGGCATCCAGGTGCGCGTGCTGCAGCGCCTTGGCTCCGAGCACGTGCTGGTGGTCTACGGGATGAACGGCATGGACGAGGTGTCGCTGTCGGGCGAGACGATGGTCGGCGAGCTGAAGAACGGCGAGGTGCGCGAGTACGTGATCCACCCGAGCGACTTCGGCCTGCCGGTGTACGACTCGCGCGTGCTGCGCGTGGCCAACAAGGAAGAGTCGGTCGCGTGCATCCAGCGCGCGCTGGCCAACGAGGACGGGCCGGTGCGCGACATCGTGCTGCTCAACGCGGGCGCGGCGCTGTACGCGGCCAACGTGGCCGGCTCGATCGCCGACGGCGTGCGCATGGCGCGCGACGCGGTGGCCTCGGGCAAGGCGCTGGCCAAGCTGAGCCAGTTCGTCGCGGTGACCCAGCGGATGAAGGCGGCGTGAGCGACATCCTCGAGCGCATCGTCGCGGTCAAGCGCGACGAGGTGGCGGCGCTGAAGGCGTCGCGCGGGCTCGCGTCGCTGCGCGCCGAAGCCGAGTCGCGGCGCGACGTGCGCGACTTCGCCGGTGCGCTGCGCGCGAAGATCGCCGACGGCGCGGCGGCGGTGATCGCCGAGGTGAAGAAGGCCAGCCCGAGCAAGGGCGTGCTGCGCGAGCACTTCGAGCCAGCCGCGATCGCCGCGAGCTACGAGCGCGGCGGCGCGGCCTGCCTGTCGGTGCTGACCGACCGGCCATTCTTCCAGGGCGGCAACGAGTTCCTGCAGCAGGCGCGCGATGCCTGCGCGCTGCCGGTGCTGCGCAAGGACTTCATCGTCGACGAGCTGCAGGTGTTCGAGGCGCGCGCGATCGGCGCCGACGCCGTGCTGCTGATCGCCGCGTGCCTCGACGACGCGCGCATGTCCGACCTCGAAGCCTGCGCCGCGTCGCTCGGCCTCGCGGTGCTGGTGGAGGTGCACGACGGCGCCGAGCTCGATCGCGCGCTGCGGCTGCGCACGCCGCTGCTGGGCATCAACAACCGCAACCTGCGCAGCTTCGAGGTCTCGCTGGACACCACGCTCGGGCTGCTGCCGCGCGTGCCGGGCGGGCGCCTGCCGGTCACCGAATCGGGCATCCTGGAACGGGCGGACGTCCGCCGCATGCGTGACGCCGGCGTGAACGCGTTCCTGGTCGGCGAGGCCTTCATGCGCGCGCCCGACCCCGGCGCGGCGCTGTCGGCGCTGTTCGGCTGAAGCGTGAGCCGGCTGCAGCCGCCCGTCGAGGCGGCTTTCGATGCGATCGACCCCGGCTGGCGACCGCTGGTGCAGGCCTGGCGCGAATCGGCGGCCGGCCGCTCGACGCTCGCGCAGGTGGCCGCGCGTCTGGCGGCCGGCGCGACGGTCTATCCCGCGCGGCCGCTGCGCGCCCTGGAGCTGACGCCGCCGGCTGCGGTTCGCGTCGTCATCCTCGGCCAGGACCCGTACCACGGGCCGGGGCAGGCCGAAGGGCTGGCGTTCTCGGTGCCGCGGGGCGTCCGCCCGCCGCCGAGCCTGCGCAACATCGCCGCCGAACTGAGCCGCGACCTCGGCCTGCCGCCATTGCCGCACGGCCATCTCGGGGCCTGGGCCGGCCGCGGCGTGCTGCTGCTGAACACGAGCTTGACCGTCGAAGAGGGTCGTCCGGCGTCGCACGCACGCTTCGGATGGGAAGTGCTTACTGACGAAATCGTCTCGGCCGTGGCTCGTCAGACCGCTCCGGCCGTGTTCCTGCTGTGGGGCGCGCATGCGCAGGCCAAGTGCGCGCTGATCGAAGCGATCGGGCCGCAGCGGCATCTGGTGCTCCGGGCCAATCATCCGTCGCCGCTGTCGGCGCGGCGTGGTCCGGCGCCCTTTCTCGGCTGCGGGCACTTCTCGATGGCCGCCCGGTTTCTCGAGGCCGCCGGGCGCGGCCGCATCGATTGGTCGGTCGTCTGATCGCGTGGGGCGTCCACGCGCCTGGAGCCCGTTCCAGGGTCGATCCGCGATGAGCCCGTGCTATAGTCGCCAGTTCGCCGCGGAGGGGTGCCCGAGTGGCTAAAGGGGGCAGACTGTAAATCTGTTGGCTTACGCCTACGTTGGTTCGAATCCAACCCCCTCCACCAGCGAATGCATGGCGCGGCAGGTCGAATCGGGTCGCTTCCCCTTCCGGGGGCAGCGGCTTTTCGTTCTGTCGGCTTGGCGGGAGTAGTTCAATGGCAGAACCTCAGCCTTCCAAGCTGATGACGCGGGTTCGATTCCCGTCTCCCGCTCCAGCATCGGCTGGCGGCGTGGTCGGTCGATACCGGCCTGGGCGCGCGCGACGGCGCGCCCAGGCCCGTGTCGATGCCCATGTGGCTCAGTGGTAGAGCACTCCCTTGGTAAGGGAGAGGTCACGCGTTCGATCCGCGTCATGGGCACCACCGTTTGACCATCACTGATCTTCAGTCCGACTTCTTCGTCACATCCGTCCGCCAGGAGCACACAACATGGCAAAGGGAAAATTCGAGCGCACGAAGCCGCACGTCAACGTGGGGACGATTG
>CAZFET010000264.1:0-5100 GCA_964517545.1 uncultured Burkholderiaceae bacterium | reverse complement strand
TCCTCGGGCGCGATGCCCTTGGCGCCGAGCTTCATGAACACCGGCAGCAGCGACTCGAGGTTCGCGCCGGCGGAGAACACGTCGGCGGGCGACCAGATCACCAGCCCCTGGTACTTCTGCTCGGCGATCTCGACCGCCTTCAGCAGGCCCTCGGTGACGGCCGGCGAGATGAGGTGCAGCTTGGCGGTGATGCTGGCCACCAGCACCTCGCCGTCGGGCGACCAGACGCGGATCTCGTCGTTGCGGTACTCCTCGGTGCCCGACTTCAGCGGGTCGGGCGCGCCGGCACCGACCACGTTCTCGGGGAAGCGCTGGCGCGCGTACACCGGCAGCGACGGGCGCGGCACCCAGGTCTTGCGCGCCGGGCTCCACGAACCTGCGCTCGTGTGCACGCCCGCGTTCGACGCGACGGGACCGTCGGTCACCCACGCCGGCAGCGGCGCGCTGCTGAGCGTCTTGCCGGCCGCGATGTCCTCGGCGATCCACTGCGCCACCTGCTGCCAGCCGGCCTCCTGCCACAGCTCGAACGGGCCCTGCCGGGTGCCGAAGCCCCAGCGCATCGCGAAGTCGACGTCGCGCGCCGAGTCGGCGATCTGCTCCAGGTGCACCGCGCAGTAGTGGAAGCCGTCGCGCAGGATCGCCCACAGGAACTGCGCCTGCGCGCTGCCCGACTCGCGCAGCAGCTTCAGCCGCTCGGCCGGCGGCTTCTTGAGGATGCGCTCGACGAGGGGCTCGGCCTTGGCGCCGGCGGGCACGTACTCGCCCTTGGCCGGGTCGAGCCGCAGGATGTCCTTGCCGACCTTCTTGTAGAAGCCCGCGCCGCTCTTCTGGCCGAGCGCGCCCTGCTCGATCAGCCCGGCCAGCACCTTGGGCGTCGCGTAGGTCGCGTAGAACGGGTCGTCGCGCAGGTGGTCCTGCATGGTCTTGATCACGTGCGCCATCGTGTCGAGGCCCACCACGTCGGCGGTGCGGAAGGTGCCGCTGGAGGCGCGGCCGAGCTTCTTGCCGGTGAGGTCGTCGACCACGTCGTAGGAGAGGCCGAACTTCTCGGCCTCGATCATGGTGGCCAGCATGCCGGCGATGCCCACGCGATTGGCCACGAAGTTGGGCGTGTCCTTGGCGCGCACCACGCTCTTGCCGAGCGAGCTGGTCACGAAGGTCTCGAGCTGGTCGAGGATCGCCGGCTCGGTCGTCGGCGTCGCGATCAGCTCCACCAGCTGCATGTAGCGCGGCGGGTTGAAGAAGTGGATGCCGCAGAAGCGCGGGCGGATCGCCTCGGGCAGCGCCTGCGAGAGCTGGGTGATCGACAGGCCCGACGTGTTGCTCGCGACGATCGCCCCGGGCGCGACGAAGGGCGCGACCTTGCGGTACAGGTCGAGCTTCCAGTCCATGCGCTCGGCGATCGCCTCGATCACCAGGTCGCAGCCCTTCAGCAGCTCGAGGTGTTCGTCGTAGTTGGCCGGCTGGATCAGCGCGTCGTCGTCGGGCACGCCCTGCGGCGCAGGCTTGAGCTTCTTCAGCTGGTCGATCGCCTTCAGCGCGATGCCGCTCTTCGGGCCTTCCTTCGCGGGCAGGTCGAACAGCAGCACCGGCACCTTCACGTTCACCAGGTGCGCGGCGATCTGCGCGCCCATCACGCCGGCGCCGAGCACGGCGACCTTGCGGACAATGAATCGGCTCATTCGGGTCACTCCTTGGAAGTCATTCGACGCGGATCCAGGTCTGCGTGCGGCCGAGCAGCGGCGCGCCGACGTAGCCGCGCACGTCGAGCGCCTTGCCGCCGTCCTTCGGCGTGAGGCGCACCTTGTAGACCTTGCCGTTGTTGGGGTCGAGGATGGTGCCGCCGTCCCACAGCGTGCCGTCCTCGTTCTTCCTGACGCCGCTCAGGATCGTCATGCCGATCACCGGCTTGTCCTTGCGCTCGTCGGTGCACTTGTCGCACTTCGAGTCCTGCTTGGCCGGGTCGAGCAGCCGCTCGATGCGGCCGGTGAGCACGCCGCCGGACTCGACGATGCGCACGTAGGACTTCTCCTGCTTGGTCTCGTCGTCGATGGTCTTCCACAGGCCCACCGGCGTGGCCTGCGCGAACGCGGCGGCGGCGGCGAACGACAGCGACAGCATCAGCAGCGGCTTTCTCATGGCGGTCCCTCCGGGGCGGTGCGGGTTGCGTCAGGGGTCAGAACAGCGCCTCGTCCATCTCCATCAGCGGCTTCAGACCGGCGCGGCAGCTGCGGATGAGACCGGCGGTCTCGGGCAGCAGCTTGGCGAAGTAGAAGCGCGCCGTGGCGAGCTTGGCGGTGTAGAACGGGTCGCCAGAGTCCTTCTTCGCGAGCGCGACCTTGGCCATGCGCGCCCAGAAGTACGCGAACACGAGGTGTCCCGCCACCCGAAGATAGTCCACCGCGGCGGCGCCCACCTCGTCGGCGTTGCCGAAGGCCTTCATGCCGAGCTCGGTGGTCAGCTTGGTGAGCTTGTCGCCCAGGTCGGCCAGCGGGTTGACGAACTCCTGCATCTCCTCGTGGACACCCTCCTCCTCGACGAAGGCCTGCACGAGCTTGCCGAACTTCCTGAGCTTCGCGCCGTTGTCGGCGAGCACCTTGCGGCCCAGCAGGTCGAGCGACTGGATGGTGTTGGTGCCCTCGTAGATCATGTTGATGCGCGAGTCGCGCACGAACTGCTCCATGCCCCACTCGGCGATGTAGCCGTGGCCGCCGAACACCTGCAGGCAGTGCGACGTGGCGATCCACGCGTTGTCGGTGAGGAACGCCTTGACGATGGGCGTTAGCAGCGCGACCTGGTCCTCGGCGTCGCGGCGCTCGTCGGCGTCGTCGCTGGCGAGGTAGGTGTCGATCAGCAGCGCGGTGTAGATGGCGAGCGCGCGGCCGCCCTCGGCGTAGGCGCGCGCGGTGAGCAGCATCTTGCGCACGTCGGGGTGCACGATGATCGGGTCGGCCGGCTTGTCCGGCGCCTTCGGGCCCGACAGCGCGCGCATCTGCAGCCGGTCCTTCGCGTAGGCCACCGCGTTCTGGTACGCCACCTCGGTGAGGCCCAGGCCCTGGTTGCCGACGCCCAGGCGCGCGGCGTTCATCATCACGAACATCGCGGGCAGGCCCTTGTTCGGCTCGCCCACCAGCCAGCCGCGCGCGCCTTCCAGCGCGATCTGGCACGTGGCGTTGCCGTGGATGCCCATCTTGTGCTCGAGGCCGGTGCAGTAGATCGCGTTGCGCTCGCCGAGCGAGCCGTCGGCGCCGGGCACGAACTTCGGCACCACGAACAGCGAGATGCCCTTCGAGCCCTGCGGCGCGTCGGGCAGGCGGGCCAGCACGAGATGCACGATGTTCTCGGCCAGGTCGTGCTCGCCGGAGCTGATGAAGATCTTCTGGCCGGTGATGCGGTAGCTGCCGTCGGGCTGCGGCTCGGCCTTGGTGCGCAGCAAGCCGAGGTCGGTGCCGCAGTGCGGCTCGGTCAGGCACATCGTGCCCGTCCAGTGGCCGCTGGTCAGCTTGGGCAGGTAGGTCTGCTTCTGCTCGGGCGTGCCGTGCGCGTGCAGACACTCGTAGGCGCCGTGGGTCAGGCCGGGATACATGGTCCAGGCCTGGTTGGCGCTGTTCATCATCTCGTACAGGCACTGGTTCAGGGTCACCGGCAGGCCCTGGCCGCCGTAGGCCGGGTCGCACGGCAGCGCCGGCCAGCCGCCTTCGCTGTAGGCGGCGTACGCCTCGCGAAAGCCCTTGGGCGTGCGCACCTCGTGCGTCGCCGGGTCGAGCCTGCAGCCTTCCTGGTCGCCGCTGCGATTGAGCGGGGCGAGCACCTCGGCGGCGAACTTGCCGCCCTCGGCGAGCACGGCGTCGATGGTGCCGGCGTCGATCTCGGCGTGCGGCGGCAGCAGGCGCAGGCTGTCGGTGGCGTTCAGCACCTCGTGCAGCACGAACTGCATGTCGCGCAGGGGCGGGGTGTAGCGGGGCATCTCGGAACCTCCTTGAGAGTCGAATCGCAATCAGTGCGCGCGCCGCGGCTTGCGGCCCACGGCCTTCGCCGGCGGCGCCAGCAGCGCCAGCCCGACCGGCGTGGCGTGGTGGCGGATCAGCCGCTGCAGCCCCGCGCGGGCGCGGTCGAGCGCGCCGGGGATGCGCAGGAAGCGCGCGTCGTGGTGCAGCGCGAGGATCAGGCCGTGGATCTCGAACAGCATCTGCGTCGCGTCGGTGTCGGCCGCGAGGTGGCCCTCTTCGACCGCCAGCCGGATGGCCCGTTCCAGCGCGGCGTGCCAGCTGCGCACCATCTCGGCCAGCGCGTCGCGCACCGGACCCGGACGGTCGTCGAACTCGACTGCGCCGCTGATGTAGATGCAGCCGGAGTCGATCTCGACCGACACGCGCTTGACCCAGTTCTCGAACAGCGCCATCAGCCGCGGCAGGCCGCGCGCCTCGCGGATCGCCGGGAAGAACACCTCTTCCTCGAAACGGCGGTGGTACTCGCGGATCACCGAGATCTGCAGCTCCTCGCGCGAGCCGAAGTGGGCGAAGACGCCCGACTTGCTCATGCGCGTGACCTCGGCCAGCGCGCCGATCGACAGGCCCTCGAGGCCCATCTGCGACGCCAGGCCGAGCGCGGCGTCGAGGATCGCGGCGCGCGTCTGCTGGCCCTTGTTGGCCGGGCGCGCACTGTGCACGGGCATGCGGGGCGGGTCGGCGTTCACGGCGGGTCGGCTCACTCGTGGGGTTGCGGCGGACGGACGGGACGTTCGGATGAAACGAACGATCGTTCTATTCTGCACGGATCGACGACAGGCGCATGACCGCGTCCGTGCTTTTTCTAGGGACTCGCGCCTAGCACGCCGCGCCTCGGGTTAACCCGCACGTCATGACGCGCCGGGCGGCCACCGTACGATCCGCTCGACGCGGCGCGCCCGGCGCCGCCGCCGTCGCAGGCGCGGAGCGAAGGTCATCATGAAGATCACGGTGGTGGGAGTCGGCGCGATCGGCGGGCTGCTCGCGGCGCGCCTGGCCGAGTCGGGTCACGAGGTCTCGGCGCTGGCCCGGGGGGCGACCCTGGCGGCGCTGCGCGAGCGCGGCGTGCGCGTCGAAGCGGGCGGCGCGGTGC
>CAZFET010000263.1:0-5101 GCA_964517545.1 uncultured Burkholderiaceae bacterium | reverse complement strand
CGGCGAGATCGTGCGCCAGCCGGTGTTCGTCGTCGCGGTGGCCGGCGCGGCCATCTGCTTCGGCGTGATGAACCTGCTGATGGCCGCCACGCCGATCGCGATGCAGACCTGCGGCCATCCGTTCTCGAGCGCGGCCCTGGTGCTCGAGTGGCACGTGCTGGGCATGTTCGTGCCGAGCTTCTTCACCGGCCACCTGATCAAGCGCTTCGGCGTGCTGCCGGTCATGGGCACCGGCGCGCTGCTGAACTTCGCGTGCGTGGCGGTGGCGCTGTCCGGCGTGGACGTCATGCAGTTCCTGGTCGCGCTGTTCCTGCTCGGCGTGGGCTGGAACTTCCTGTACATCGGCGGCACGACCCTGGTGACCGAGGCCTACCGCCCGGAAGAGAAGAACAAGGCGCAAGGCGCGATGGACTTCATCGTGTTCGCGACGATGGCGCTCACCTCGTTCGCGTCGGGCGCGCTGGTCACCACGCAGGGCTGGACCTGGCTGAACGTCGGCTCGCTGCCCGCGCTGGTGCTGGTGAGCGCGGCGATCGCGTGGCTGGCGGCGGTGCGGCGGCGCGCTCAGCTGGCCCAGCCGCCCGCGAAGGCGATGCCCTGACCGGTGAGGAAGCTCACCTCCGACGAGGCGAGGAACACCGCGAACAGCGCGTCTTCCTCCGGCGTGCCGAGCCGACCGGCCGGCACCTCGCGCCGCAGTCGCTCCTGGAACGCGGGCAGCGCCTGCACCTCGGGCGGGAAGTAGGTCGCGTTGTCGACGAAGTTCTGCGCGATCAGGTTGACCTGCACGTCGTGCGGCGCGAGCTCGACGCCGACGGCGCGCACCCACGCGAGCTGCGCGCCGCGCGCCGCGCTGTAGCTGGCGCTGCGCTTGAGCCCGCGCAGCGCGGTGGCGCTGCCCATCACCACGACCTTGCCGGCGCGCCGCTCGATCATGCGCGGCAGCAGCGCGCGCGCCAGTCGCGGCAGCGGGTCGACGAGGTGCGCGAACACGTGGCGCCACTCGTCGTCGCCCACGAGATGCGCCGGCGTGCTCGGCGCGGGCACCGCCAGGTTGGCGACCAGCACCTCCACGTCGCCGGCGGCGGCGCACACCGCGGCGGCCACGTCCGGATCGGCCAGCGGCCGCGGGTCGGCCACCACGTCGGCGCCGTGCGCGGCGAACGCCGCCACGAGCGCCGGTCCCATGAAGTCGTCGCACTGCGTGACCAGCACGCGCCGGCCGGCGAGGCTGTCGCCGATGCGCTTCACGCCGTCGCGCGGTCGCGCGCCGCGAGCTTGTGCGCCTGCCCGTGGCGCCGGTACAGCGCCTCGCGCCGCGCCGGGTCGACGTTCACGCGGTCGAGGTCGCCTTGCACCTGCGGCAGCGCCAGCAGCCGCGGGTCCATCACGCGGTACCACAGCCACGGCACGTAGGCCAGCGGGAAGCAGCCGTTGTAGCCGCTGGGCAGCTGCGGCACGTCGTCGAAGTGGCGCAGCGACTGGTAGCGCCGCGTCGAATGCGCGTGATGGTCGCTGTGCCGTTCGAGCTGGAACAGGATCAGGTTGGTGTAGGTGTGGTTGGCGTTCCACGAGTGGTGCGGCTTCGGGCTCTCGTACTCGCCGTTCGGCAGCTTCTGCCGCAGCAGCCCGTAGTGCTCGACGTAGTTGGCGCTGGTGAGCTGCCACCACGCGACCACGTTGTGGATCGCGAGGAACGGCAGCATCGCCCAGCCGAAGGCCAGCAGCAGGCTGCCTTGCAGCACCAGCGCGACCGCGTGCGACTGCAGGATCTCGTTGTCCGGGTGCCACGGGCCGAGGCCGCGCGCGGCGAGCCGCTCGCGCTCCAGCCTCCACGCGCGGCGCATCGCGCCGAAGATCTCGCGCCGCGCGAAGCGGTAGATGCTCTCGCCCATGCGCGCCGACGCGGGGTCGTCCGGCGTCGCGACGTGGCGGTGGTGGCCGCGGTTGTGCTCGACGCGGAAGTGCCCGTACACCGGCACGGCCAGCACCAGCTTGGCGAGCCAGCGCTCGACGGCGGTGTGCTTGTGGCCGAGCTCGTGCCCGGTGTTGATGCCCAGTCCCGACGCCAGACCGGCACTCACCGCGGTGGCGGCGAAAGCCCACCAGGAGAGGTCCTGCGTGGCCGCCCACCAGGCGCAGCCGACGAGCGTGACGAAGTGCAGCGGGACCGTGGCCCAGGTCAGCCAGCGGTAGTAGCGGTCGGCCTCGAGCATCGGCACCACCGCCTCCGGCGGATTGCTCGGGTCCTCGCCGAGCAGCCAGTCGAGCGCCGGCCCGACGACGTAGATCAACACGAAGGGCAGCAGCAGCCAGGCCTCGCGCCCGGTGGCCGCATGCAGGCCCACGCCGGCCAGCGGCACCAGCGGCTGCACCATCGACATCAGCCACCACCAGCGCTTGCGGTCGCGGTACTCGATGCGCCCGAGCGTCGGGTGGTCGATGCGATAAACGAGCGGCATGACCGCACTCTAGGGTCGCGGCGGCGGCGCGGCAAGCGTGCGGCGGCGGCGCGGCGCCCGGCCCGCCCGCGAGTTCAGCCGCCGCGTGCGCGCGACCGGAGCCGCGCGCGCGACTGCTCGCGCGCCACCTCGATGAACTCGGCAGCCGCCGGCTTCACGGCCAGCCCGCGCCGCCACACGAGGCCCACGTCGACGGTCGGCACCTCGTCGCGCAGCGGGCGCACCTCGACGTGTTCGGCATCGAGCGTCCACGGGCGGTACAGGAAGTCCGGCAGCACCGCGATGCCGGCGCCCACGCCCACCAGCGAACGCACCGCCTCCAGCGACGACGTGCGCAGCATCGTGCGCGGCTTGAGCTGGTGGCGCGCCCACACGATGCGCATCAGGTCGTCGATGCGGTCGGCCTCCAGCACGATGACGGCGTGGTCGGCCGCCTGCTGCAGCGACACGTCGTCCTGCGCGGCCAGCGGATGGTTGGCCGACATCCACACGCGGTTGGGCGAGCGCGTCAGGGTCTCGGCCAGCAGCGCCTGCGGCTCGCCCAGCGCGTTGCTCACCATGATGGCCACGTCGAGCTCGCCGTTGATGAGCAGGTGCTCGAGGAACGGCGGCGCCTCCTCCACCACCTGCAGCTGCACCTCGGGGCAGCTGCGCGCGAAGCGCGACAGCACCTCGCTCAGGTAGTAGCCGGCCACCAGCGAGGTCACGCCCACCGCCAGCGGGCCGGCCAGCGACTGCGGCTGCGCGCGGCGCAGGTGCGTCGCGTCGGCCACCGCCGACAGCACCTTGCGCGCGCTGGCGAGGAAGCGGTGGCCGTCGGGCGTGAGGGTCATGCCCTTGGGCGTGCGCTCGAACAGCTGCACGCCGAGCGACTCCTCGAGCTCGAGGATGCTCTTGGTGATGGCCGACTGCGCGATGTTCAGCTCGCGCGAGGCCGCCGCCACCGACGCCAGTTCCGCCACGGCCACGAAGTAGCGGAACTGGCGCAAGGTGACATTGCGGTTCACGGCCGGCGCTGCAGCTTCTCGATCAGGCCCTGCAGCTCGTCGAGCGAGCCGAAGCCGATGGCCACCTCGCCTTGCTCGCCGCCCTGGGCGCCGCGGCGCCTGACGCGGATCTCGACCGGCGCGGTGAGCAGGTCGGACAGCTCCTCTTCCAGCCGCCGCAGGTCGCGCGACTTCTCCGGCCTGGCGCGGCCGGCCTGGCCGCCGCTCGCGCCGCGCCCGGCGCCGCCCGCGGACAGCGCACGCGCCACCAGCTGCTCGGCCTCGCGCACCGACAGCTTCCTGGCCGCGATCTCGGCCGCGCGCGTGATCTGCTGCGCCTTGTCGAGCGCGAGCAGCGCGCGCGCGTGGCCCATGTCCAGGTCGCCGGCCATCAGCATCTGCTGCACCGGCTCGGCCAGGTTCAGCAGGCGCAGCAGGTTGCTCGCCGCGCTGCGCGAGCGGCCCACGGCCTGCGCGGCCTGCTCGTGCGTGAGGCCGAACTCGTCGGTCAGGCGCTTCAGGCCCTGCGCCTCTTCGAGCGGGTTCAGGTCTTCGCGCTGGATGTTCTCGATCAGCGCCATCACCGCCGCGGCCTCGTCGGGCACGGGCTTCACGAGCACCGGCACCTCGTCGAGGCCCGCGCGCTTCGCGGCGCGCAGCTGGCGCTAGCCGGCGATGACCTCGTAGCGCTCGCCGTCCAGCGGCCGCACGAGGATGGGCTGCATCACGCCCTGGCTGCGGATGCTCTCGGCCAGCTCGTACAGCGCACCTTCGTCCATGCGCGTGCGCGGCTGGTAGCGGCCGGGCTGCAGCCGCTCGAGCTTCTAGCTCGACGGCGCGCCGTCGCGCGCGGCCGGCGCCGCCGCGTCGGGCGTGTCCTTGACGCTCGGGCCGAGCAGCGCTTCCAGGCCGAGGCCGAGTCCCTTGGGTCGTTTGGTCGCCATGGTCCGATTGTCGGGGCTGCGGGCGCTCAGCCCGCGTCGCGCCGGGCGGGCCGCGCGGGGCCGTCGGCCAGCGCCTGCAGCAGCGCGCGGCCCTCGGGCCAGTCGCCCAAGCCGGAGTCGGCATTGAGGTGCCCGCGCGGGCCGAGCACCACCACCGCGGCGCCCCAGTCGGCGGCCAGCGCGCTGGCGCGCTCGAAGCTGCCGAACGGGTCGTCGGTGCTGATCACCGCGGTGGCCGCGAACGGCAGGCGCGCGCGCACCATCGGGCGCCAGGTCGACAGCTGCGGCGGCGTGTCGTCGCGCTCGGTGTCGGGCGGTGCCACCAGCAGCGCGCCGACCACGCGCGCGGCGTGCCGCGAGTGCGCCGCCCACGCCGCCACGAGCTGGCAGCCCAGGCTGTGCGCGACCAGCAGCGCCGGACGCTCGTCGGCCAGCACTTCCTCCTCGAGCCGCGCCATCCAGTCGCCGCGCCGCGGCCACAGCCAGTCGTGCTGCTGCACGCGCGTGTCGCCGTGCAGCCGCTCCCAGCGTGTCTGCCAGTGGGCGGGGCCGGAGTCGAGCCAGCCGGGCAATGTCAGCACGCGCGGTCGCGCCATCTCGATGCCGTATCCTGCGGGTGGACGGATTTTGCGCGAGGCAGACCATGAAACACCGGGTGTTCGTCGACGGCCAGGAAGGCACGACCGGCCTTCGCATCAACGAGTACCTC
>CAZFET010000262.1:0-5103 GCA_964517545.1 uncultured Burkholderiaceae bacterium | reverse complement strand
TCGAGAACCGCAACCCCGACGAGGCCGTGGTGCAGGCCGCCGAGTCGGCGGTGCGCGAGATCGTCGGCCGCAGCAACGTCGACTCGGTGCTGTACGAGCAGCGCGACGCGATCGCCGCCGACCTGGTGAAGTCGATCCAGGCGCAGCTCGACCGGCTAAAGGCCGGCATCGTGATCGCCAACGTCAACATGGGCAGCGTGCAGGTGCCCGAGCAGGTCCAGGCGGCGTTCAACGACGCCGTGAAGGCCGGCGCCGACCGCGACCGCTTCAAGAACGAAGGTCAGGCCTACGCGAGCGACGTGGTGCCCAAGGCACGAGGCACGGCCGCGCGCCTGAAGGAAGAGGCCGAGGGCTACCGCGCGCGGGTGATCGCCACCGCCGAGGGTGACGCACAGCGCTTCCGCCAGGTGCTGACCGAGTACCAGAAGGCGCCGGAAGTCACGCGCAGCCGCGTGTACCTGGAAACGATGCAGCAGGTCTACGCCAACGTGAGCAAGGTGATGGTCGACTCGCGCAACGGCTCCAACCTGCTGTACCTGCCGCTCGACAAGCTGATGCAGGCCGCCGGCGCCTCGACCGCCGGCGCGGCCGTGCCGGCGCCGGCCGAGTCCGCGGCGCCGGTGGGCAGCGCGGCGCCCGACGCGCGCTCGCGCGACGGACAGCGCACGCGCGACCGCGACGCACGCTGACAGGAGCCGGGACATCATGAATCGCATCGGACTCATCGTCGGCGGCGCGCTCGTCGCGCTGATGATCGCCACCTCCACGCTCTTCATCGTCGACCAGCGGCAGTTCGCCGTGCTCTACGCGCTGGGCGAAATCAAGGAAGTCATCACCGAGCCGGGCCTGAAGGTCAAGCTGCCGCCGCCGTTCCAGAACGTGGTCTTCCTCGACAAGCGCGTGCAGACGCTCGACAGCCCCGAGACGCGCCCGATCTTCACGGCCGAGAAGAAGAGCCTGGTGATCGACTGGCTCGTGAAGTGGCGCATCACCGACGCGCGCCAGTTCATCCGCAACAACGGCGCCGACATGCGCAACCTCGAGGCGCGCCTGTCGCCGGTGGTGCAGGCCGCGTTCAACGAGGAGGTCACCAAGCGCAACGTGCGCGGTGTGCTGTCGAGCGAGCGCGAGAAGGTGATGACCGACGTGCGCACGCGGCTGGCCGACGAGGCCAAGTCCTTCGGCATCGAGATCGTCGACGTGCGCGTCAAGCGGGTCGACTTCGTCGCCGACATCACCGACGCGGTGTACCGGCGCATGGAGTCGGAGCGCAAGCAGGTCGCCAACGAACTGCGCTCGCAAGGCGGTGCCGAGGCCGAGCGCATCCGCGCCGACGCCGACAAGCAGCGCGAGGTGATCGTCGCCGAGGCCTACCGCGACGCGCAGAAGGTCAAGGGCGAGGGCGACGCGAAGGCCGCGGCCATCTACGCCGACGCGTTCGGCCGCGACCCGCAGTTCGCGCAGTTCTATCGCAGCCTCGAAGCCTACCGCGCGAGCTTCCGCAGCAAGAACGACGTGATGGTGATCGAGCCCGACAGCGAGTTCTTCCGCGCGATGCGCAACTCCGGCGGCAGTGGCGGTGCCGCGCCGGCGGCGAAGAAGCCCTGACGGCGCGTCGCGCACGCGATGTCGGAACTGCTGCTCGGTGCCTTCGCGCTGATGCTCGTCGTCGAGGGCCTGCTGCCCTTCCTGAGCCCGCCGACCTGGCGGCACGTGTTCGAGCGCGCCTTGCAGATGACCGACGGCCAGATCCGCTTCCTCGGGCTCGCCAGCATCGCCGCGGGGCTGCTGCTGCTGGTGGTGCTGCGGCCCTGAACCGCGTCGCGTGCGACACCCGGCGCGACGAGGGCGGCCGGTAGAATGCCGCCTTCAACTCCCGGCCGTTTCTTCATGTCGTCTGCCTGGCTGCTGCCCGAGCACATCGCCGACGTGCTGCCCGCGCAGGCCCGCCGCATCGAGGAGCTGCGCCGCGCGCTGCTCGACACCGCGCGCAGCTACGGCTGCGAACTGGTGATGCCGCCGCTGCTCGAGCATCTGGAGTCGCTGCTGTCGGGCACCGGCACCGATCTCGGTCTGCGCACCTTCAAGCTGGTCGACCAGCTTTCGGGCCGCACGTTGGGCGTGCGCGCCGACACCACGCCGCAGGTCGCCCGCATCGACGCGCACCTGCTCAACCGCCAGGGCGTGACGCGGCTGTGCTATTGCGGCCCCGTGCTGCACACGCGGCCTGCCGGCCTGCTGGCCACGCGCGAGCCGCTGCAGTTCGGCGCCGAGATCTACGGCCATGCCGGGCTCGAGGCCGACCTCGAGGTGCAGGAGCTCGCCCTCGACTGCCTGCAGCGCGCCGGCGTGATCGACGTGACGATCGACCTCGGCGACGCGCGCATCGTGGGCGGGCTGCTCGACGACCTCGGCCTCGCGCGCGACCGTCACGACGCGGTGGTCGGCGCGCTGGCCGCGAAGGACCGTGCGGCGCTGGCCGACGCCACCGCGCCGCTGCGCGACGGGCCGCGCGGCGCGCTGCGTGCGCTGCTGTCGCTCTACGGCGGCGCCGAGGTGCTGGACGCGGCGCTGAAGGAGCTGCCGGCGCGCCCTCGGATCTCGAAGGCTCTGGCCGACCTGAGGTGGATCGCCGAGCACCTGCAGGCGGCCCATCCCGATGCGCGCATCGGCTTCGCCCTCGGCGACCTGAGCGGCTACGCGTACTACAGCGGCCCGCGCTTCGCGGTGTACGCGCAGGCGGCGCGCGACGCCGTGCTGCGCGGCGGTCGCTACGACGAAGTCGGCGCGGTGTTCGGGCGCAACCGCCCGGCGGTCGGCTTCAGCCTCGACCTGAAGACCCTGGTCGCGCTGGCGCCGGTGCCGCGCAACGGCAGCGCGATCCGGGCGCCGTGGGGCGAGGGCGCTGCGCTGCGCGCCGCCATCCGCCGCCTGCGCGAGCAGGGCGAGACGGTGCTGTGCATGCTGCCCGGCCACGGCCACGAGGGCGACGAGTTCGACTGCGACCGCGAGCTGGTCGAGGTCGGCGGCCAGTGGGTGGTGCGCGCGCTGCCCGCCGTCGAGACGCTTTTCTGATCTTTCGATTCACACGACACATGACCGACAACCGCAGCGCCGGGCGCAACGTGGTCGTCGTCGGCACCCAGTGGGGCGACGAGGGCAAGGGCAAGGTGGTCGACTGGCTGACCGACCACGCGCACGGCGTGGTGCGGTTCCAGGGCGGCCACAACGCGGGCCACACGCTCGTCATCAAGGGCGTGAAGACGGCGCTGCAGCTCATCCCGAGCGGCATCATGCGCGACGGCGTGGCCTGCTACATCGGCAACGGCGTGGTGGTCGACCCGTCGCACCTGCTCGGCGAGATCGAGCGGCTCGAGAAGATCGGCCTCGAGGTGCGATCGCGCCTGTTCATCAGCGAGTCGTGCCCGCTGATCCTGCCGTTCCACGTGGCGGTCGACAACGCGCGCGAGGCGCTGCGCGAGACCAGCGGTGCCGGCAAGATCGGCACCACCGGCAAGGGCATCGGCCCGGCCTACGAAGACAAGGTCGCGCGGCGCGCGCTGCGCGTGCAGGACCTCAAGCACCCGCAGCGCTTCTCGAAGAAGCTGCACGAGCTGCTCGAGATGCACAACGAGTCGCTGCGCGGGTACCTGCGGGCGAAGCCCCTCGAGTTCCAGCCGATCTTCGACCACGCCATGCGCGTGGCCGAGCAGCTGATGCCGATGCTGGCCGACGTGGGCTACCTGATCCACGGCGCGCACCGGCGCGGCGAGAACATCCTGTTCGAAGGTGCGCAGGGCACCTTGCTCGACATCGACCACGGCACCTATCCGTACGTGACGTCGAGCAATTGCGTCGCGGGCAACGCCGCCGCGGGTTCGGGCGTGGGCCCGGACCTGCTGCACTACATCCTGGGCATCACCAAGGCCTACACCACGCGCGTCGGCGGGGGACCGTTCCCGACCGAACTGCCGATCGACCAGCCCGGCAGCGTGGGCCATCACCTCAGCACGGTGGGCCAGGAGCGCGGCACGGTGACGGGCCGCGCGCGGCGCTGCGGCTGGCTCGACGCGGCCGCGCTCAAGCGCAGCATCATCATCAACGGCGTGTCGGGGCTGTGCATCACCAAGCTCGACGTGCTCGACGGCCTGCCCGAGATCAAGGTGTGCGTGGGCTACGAGCTGAACGGGCGGCGCCTCGACATCCTGCCGCTGGACGCCGACGACATCGCGGCGTGCCGCCCGGTCTACGAGAGCTTCGCCGGCTGGAGCGAGAGCACCGCCGGCCTCACGCAGTGGGACCAGTTGCCGCGCCCCGCGCGCGCCTACCTCGAGCGCGTGCAGGCCCTGTGCGGCGCCCCGATCGACATGGTGTCCACCGGCCCCGACCGCGAGCACACCATCTTGCTGCGGCATCCCTACAAGCGCTGAACCGAGGAGACCTTGCGCATGCTCACCGACGACGGCAAGCACCTGTACGTGTCCTGGGACGAGTACCACATGCTCATCGAGCGGCTGGCGCTCAAGGTCGCGAACTCCGGCTGGGAGTTCGACCAGATCCTGTGCCTGGCGCGCGGCGGCATGCGGCCGGGCGACGTGCTGTCGCGCGTGTTCGACAAGCCGCTGGCGATCATGTCGACCAGCTCGTACCGCGCCGAGGCCGGCACCTTGCAGGGCCGGCTCGACATGGCCAAGTACATCACCATGCCCAAGGGCGAACTGGCCGGGCGCGTGCTGCTGGTGGACGACCTGGCCGACACCGGCGTGACCCTGCGCGCCGTGGTCGAGCGGCTGCGCGGCATGCCGGCGATCAGCGAGCTGCGCGCGGCCGTGATCTGGGTGAAGGGGGTCTCGACCTACACGCCCGACTACTTCGTCGAGCTGCTGCCCACGAGCCCGTGGATCCACCAGCCGTTCGAGGAGTACGACACCCTGCGCCCCGAAGGACTGGCCCGCAAGTACGCGGTGTGACGCCGCCAAGCAAAAGGGCCGGCAAGTGCCGGCCCGCTTTCGTGTCCATGACTGGTGCCCAGGAGAGGACTCGAACCTCCACGCCTCTCAGCGCTAGTACCTGAAACTAGTGCGTCTACCAATTCCGCCACCT
>CAZFET010000261.1:1595-5136 GCA_964517545.1 uncultured Burkholderiaceae bacterium | reverse complement strand
GGCCTGCTCGAGCCGGCCCTCGGGGCGCGCCTCGCCGGCGCCGCCGGCCGCGTCGAGCACGGCGCGGCGCAGCGCGTCGACGTCCACCTTGCCGGTGGGGCCGGTCGGGATCGACGGCAGGACGAGCACGGTCGACGGCACCTTGTAGGCGGCGAGCCGCTCGGCGACGTGCGTGCGCAGCTCGTGCGGGTCGGCGGGGGCGCCGTCGCGCGGCACGACGGCGCAGGCCGGTTCCTCGCCGAGGCTGGGGTGCGGCACGCCGAACGCCGCGGCGCGCGCGATCGCCGGATGCGCGAGCAGCGCGTCCTCGATCTCGCGCGGCGAGATCTTCTGCCCGCCGCGGTTGACGATGTCCTTGAGCCTGCCGGTGACGTGGAGGTAGCCGTCGGCATCGAGGCGGCCGAGGTCGCCCGTGCGCAGCCAGCCGTCGACGAAGGCGTCGTCGGCGCCGCGCTCGTAGGCGGTGATCACGCCGTCGCCGCGGATCGCGATCTCGCCTTCGACGTCGCCGCCGCGCGGCAGCACGCGGCCGGCCGCGTCGAGCAGCGCGACCTCGACGCCCGCGGGCAGTCCCACCGAGCCGGGCTTGCGCACGCGCGGGGGCAGCGGGTTCATCGCGATCGGGCTGCGCTCGGTCATGCCGTAGGCCTCGACGACCGGTGCGCCGAACAGCGCCTCGAGCGCGCGCAGCGTGCCCGTGGCCAGCGGCGCGGCGCCCGATCGCACGAAGCGGAAGCGGTGATGCGGCGCCTTCGCGCGGTACGCGTGCGCGTTCGCGACGATCCACTGGTGCATCGTGGGCACGCCGCTGAACCACGTCGGTTCGAACGCGGCGATCCAGTCGAAGAAGCGGGCCTCGTCGAATCCCGGCGTGCAGACGAGCGAGCCGCCGCTGCACCAGGTGGCGAGCACGTTGGTCACGATCCCGTTCACGTGGAACAGCGGCCGCACGTTGAGGCAGCGATCGTGCTCGCCGAGTTCGAGCCCCTGCATCACCGCGGTGGTCGACGCGGCGACGTGAGCATGGGTCAGCGCGACCAGCTTGGGCTCACCGGTCGTGCCCGAGGTCTGCAGCACGAGCGCGACATCGCCCGCCGCGGCGTCGCGCGACGCTTCGGCTCCGGCGCGGCTGCGCGGCACGGCGAGCGCGAGCGTGCCGGCCGGCTGCGAGCGGTCGATCGTCGCATCGAGCAGCGGCAAGCCGGCATCGAGCGCCGCCTCGCGCAGCGGCGAGTCCGCGCCGGCGGCGGTCAGCGCGACGTCGACGCGGGCACGGGCCAGCAGGGCGCGCACTTCGTGCGCCGGCGCCGCCTGGTTGACCGGAACGCACGCCGCCACGCTCGCCACGGCGACGAGCGCCGCGGCCATCTCGGGGCCGTTCGGCAGCGCCAGCGCGACGCGCGTCGTGCGTGCGACGCCGGCCGCGCGCAGGGCGGCGCCGAGGCGGACCGTCTGCTCGCAGAGGTCCCGATAGCGCATCGGCTCGCGGCCCGGCGCCAGCAGCGCGATCGCCTCGGGGCGACCATGCGCCTGCGCCTGCAGCAGCGCCATCACGCTCGCCGCGGCGCGCGGCGGCGTCGACGGCGCGGCGGACGATCCGGCTCGACAGGCCACGCTCGCGTCTCGGCTCAACGGTCGGCCCGCCGTGCGGCGGCCTCTTCTTCGGCGAGCAGCCGCGCGACGTCCTCGTCGCTCAGCGCGTCGATCTCCGATGCCAGCGCGCCGGCCTCGGCGGTGGCCGTGTCGATCGCGGCGCGCACGGCCTCGGCCAGGGTGGCGACCGTGGGGTGGCTGAACACGCGGGCCACCGGCAGCTCGACGCCGTGCAGCGCCCGCACGCGGGCGATCACGCGGGTGGCCTTGAGCGAGTCGCCGCCCAGCGCGAAGAAGTTGTGGTCGGCGCCGACACGATCGGCCGCCAGCACCTCCTCGAAGATCGACGCGACCGATCGTTCGAGCGCGTCGCGCGGCTCCACGTAGGCGCGGCGCAGGTGGTCGGCCAGCTTGTCGTGCAGGCTCGTGCGCTGCACCTTGCCCGTCGCGCCCTTCGGGATCGCGTCGACGAAGGCGATCGCCGACGGCACCTTGAAGTCGGCGAGCCGCCCGAACAGGAAGCGGCGCAGCGCGGGTTCGTCGGCCGTGGCGCCCGGCCGCAGCACGACGGCGGCCACCAGGTCCTCGCCCAGCGTCGGGTGCGGAGCCGCGAAGGCCACGGCCTGCGCGACGTCGGGGTGCTCCAGCAGCGCCTCGTCCACCTCGCGCGGCGACACCTTCTCGCCGCCGCGGTTGACGATCTCCTTCAGCCGTCCGGCGATGTAGAGGTAGCCGTCGTCGTCGAAGCGGCCCTGGTCGCCGGTGCGGAACCAGCCGTCGTGGAAGGCCTTCGCGTTGGCCTCGTCGTGGCGCTCGTAGCCGGCCGTCACGCCCGGCCCGCGGATCACGATCTCGCCGGTGGCACCGCGCGGCAGCACGGTCCCGGCCGCGTCCATCAGCGCGATTTCCACGCCGGCCGGCAGGCCGACCGAGCCCGGCTTGCGCGGCCCGTGCAGCGGATGGCTCGCCATCTGGTGCGACGCCTCGGTCATGCCGTAGGCCTCGACCACCGGCGCGCCGGTGAGCTGCTCGAGCGCGGCGAACACGGCCGGCGGCAGCGCGGCCGACGACGAGCGCACGAAGCGGAAGCGATGCCGCGGTGCCAGCTCGCGGTAGCGCGCGCCCTGCGCGAGCACCGACTGGTGGATCGTGGGCACGGCCGTGTACCAGCTCGGCTCGAACGCCGCCACCCACTCGAAGAAGCGGCGCTCGTCGAACCCCGGCGTGCAGACGACGCTCGCGCCGGCGGCCATCGACGCCAGCAGCGCGGCGACGAGGCCGTGGATGTGGAACAGCGGCATCACGTTGAGGCAGCGGTCGGCCGGCTGCAGCGCGAGCCACTGCGCGATGTTGCGCGCCGAGGCCGCGAGGTTGCGCTGCGACAGCGGCACGATCTTCGGCCGCGCGGTGGTGCCCGAGGTGTGCAGGATCAGCGCGACGTCGTCGGGCGACGGCGGCCGTGGCGCGTCGGCGGCGGAACGCGACGCGGCGCGCAGATCGAAGCGGCCGGCCGGCGCGTCGGCGTCGGCGTCGACCTCGAGCAGCGCGAGGCCCAGCGCGCCGGCCACGTCGCGGATCGGGCCGCGCTCGCCGCGCATCACGACGACCGCCTCGGCCCGCGTGTCCTCGAGATAGAAGCGCAGCTCCGCCGCCTGGTAGGCCGGATTGAGCGGCGCGCAGGCCGCATGCGCCGCCACGCCGAGGAAGGCGGTGGCCATCTCGGGGCCGTTCGGCAGCACGAGGGCCACGCGCGAGCGCGGCCCGAGGCCGCACGCCGCGAGCGTGCGCCCGACGGCCTCGCACTGGTCGAGGCAGCCGGCGTGATCGAGGACGGGCCGCCCCGGCGCGAGCAGCGCCGGCGACGACGGTCGATGCCCCGCGGCGTGGCGCCCCGGGGACCGCAAGGCGGAGGCGGCGGGCACCGGTGACGTAACCGCGGGCGACCCCC
>CAZFET010000261.1:0-1585 GCA_964517545.1 uncultured Burkholderiaceae bacterium | reverse complement strand
ACGGCAGGCCGGGCGGATGCGACAGCGCCGCGCCGCCGAGGCTAGCACCGCGACCGTCGCCGGCCGCCCCCTCGATTCGATGCGTGGGGTCTTGCGCCACCTCGACATGGAGCGCGCAGCGTGCCAAAACTCACGCTTCGTCCACCACCCCCGAGAGCAGGTGTTCGCCGAGTCCTCCATCCCCGAGCGCTTCCGCGCGCAGGTGCGCCTGCACCCGGGCCGCATCGCGCTGGCCGCGGACGGACTCGCGCTCGACTATGCGCGGCTCGGCCGCGTGGTCGACGGCGCCGCGCGGCGACTGGCGAGCCTCTCGTCGGCCGCCGGGTCGTCGCCGTGGCGCGTCGTGCTGCTGGCCGATCAGGGGGCGCCGGCCGTGGTGACGACGCTGGCCGCGCTGTGCGTCGGCGCGGCCTACGTGCCGCTCGATCCGTGGCTGCCGGCCGACGGTCTGCGCGAGCAGATCGGGCTCGCCGCGCCGTCGCTCGTCGCGGCGCAGCGACCGTACCTCGACACCGCGCGCGCGGCGTGCGCCGGTGCGCTGCCGCTCGTGTGCATCGACGACCTGCTCGCCGCGGCGCTGGCCGACGAGGTCGGCACGCCGGGCAGCATCGCGCCCGCGGCGTACGCCGGGCCTCCGGTCGACGGCGACTCGATCGCGTACCTCTACTTCACGTCGGGCTCGACCGGGCGTCCCAAGGGCGTGTACGACCACCACCGCAACGTGCTGCACAACGTGTGGCGCTACACGAAGCACCTGCGCATCGGGCCCGACGACCGGCTCAGCCTGCTGCAGTCGCCGCACTTCAGCGGCGCGGTGTCGAGCATGTTCGGCGCTCTGCTCAACGGCGCGACGTGCTGCCCGTTCGACGTGCGCCGCGAAGGCGCCGACCGCGTCGGGCCGTGGATGCGCGAGCGGCGCATCACGATCTACCACTCGGTGCCGGCGGTGTTCCGCGAGGCGGTGGCCGGCGGCGGCTTCCCCGATCTGCGCTGCGTGCGGCTCGAAGGCGACCGCGCGTCGGCGCGCGACGTCGAGGTGTTCCGCGCATGCTGCCCGCCGGGCGCGATGCTGGCCAACGGACTCGGCGCGACCGAGTGCGGCCTGGTGCGCCAGTGGCGCATCGACGCACGCACGCCGCTGCCCGACGGCCCCGTGCCGATCGGCGACGCGATCGACGACATGGAGGTGCTGCTGCTCGACGACGCGCGGCGCGAGGTGCCGCCCGGTGCGGTGGGCGAGATCGCGGTGCGCAGCCGGTACCTCGCGCTCGGCTACTGGCGACAGCCCGAGCTGACCGCGCAGCGCTTCCTCGACGTCGCCGGGGATCCGTCGCGGCGCATCTACCTCACCGGCGATCTCGGCCGGCTGCGCGCCGACGGGATGCTCGAATACCTCGGCCGCAAGGACCACGCGCCGAAGGTGAACGGGCAGTGGATCGACAGCGGGAGCATCGAGCGCGTGCTCGCGCGGCAGCCCGACGTCGCCGAGGCGGTGGTGGCGGTGCGCGAGGCGCCCGATCGCGGCGGCGACGCGCGCATCGTCGCGTGGGTGGTGCCGCGCGATCCGTCGAACCCGCCGCGCGCC
>CAZFET010000260.1:1087-5158 GCA_964517545.1 uncultured Burkholderiaceae bacterium | reverse complement strand
GTGATCGGCCTCGAAGGCGAGCTGGTGCGTTCGATCTCGGCGCTGGCCGCGGTGCAGGCCGCGCGCGTGCACCTCGCGCTGCCGAACCAGAACGGCTTCTTCCGCGAGCAGCAGAAGCCCAGCGCGTCGGTGCTGCTGACCCTGCATCCCGGCCGCACGCTCGAGCGCGCGCAGATCGCCGGCATCGTGCACCTCGTGTCGTCGAGCGTGCCCGAGATGAGCCCCAAGGCGGTGAGCGTGCTCGACGCGAGCGGCGCGCTGCTGTCGGGCCCGGCCGACGCCGGCAGCGCCAACGGCCTCGACGCGCAGCAGCTGCAGTACGTGCACACGCTGGAGCAGGGCTTCGGCAAGCGCATCGTCGACATCCTCGAGCCGGTGGTCGGCCGCGACAACCTGCGCGCGCAGGTGACCGCCGAGGTCGACTTCTCGCAGACCGAGGCGACCAGCGAGGAGTTCAAGCCCAACCAGAACGGCCAGCCGCAGGCGGTGCGCTCGAGCCAGTTCAGCGAGTCCACCCTCGGCGCGAGCCCGACCCCGTCGGGCGTGCCCGGTGCGGCGAGCAACCAGCCGCCGCAGGCCGCCCAGGCGCCCGTCAACGGCGCGGCCTCGCCGCTGCAGGCCGGCGCCGCTGCCGGCGCCGGCAGCGCGCGACGCGATGCGGTGACCAACTACGAGGTCGACAAGACCGTGCGCGTCACGCGCGCGGCCACCGGCACCGTCAAGCGGCTGAACGCCGCGGTGGTGGTGAACCACCGCACCAGCACCGACCCGCGCGGCAAGACGACGTCCACGCCGCTCAGTGCCGACGAGCTCGGCAAGATCGAGACGCTGGTCAAGGAGAGCATCGGCTTCAATGCCGAGCGCGGCGACTCGGTCAAGGTGATCAACGCGCCGTTCCGCACCGACAAGGTCGATGCCGAGCTGCCGAAGCTGCCGCTGTGGCAGCAGCCGCAGGTGATCGACCTGCTGCGCGCGGGCGCCGTGCCGGCGGCGCTGGCGCTGGTGGCGCTGGCCGTGCTGTTCGGCCTGGTCCGCCCCGCGCTCAAGACCGTGCTGGTGTCGCCGCCGGCGGCGCTGCCCGCTCCCAAGGGCCAGGCGCTGAGCGCCGTGGTCGACGATTCGCACGCGCTGCCCGGCACCGCCGGCCATCCGGCCACGCCGGTGCTCGAGGCGCCGCGCGCGCAGCAGCAGCTCGACGGCGCGCGCACCCTGGCCCGCGACAACCCGGCCGCCGTGGCCAACATCCTGCGCGGCTGGGTCAGCGGCGACGCGGGCGGCTGAGCGGCGCAGGCAGCGACACGCGGACACCCACACGCAAGGACCGGCATGGCCATGGACGACCAGGGACTCGAGGACTCCGCCATCTTGCTGATGTCGATCGGCGAGGAGGAAGCCGCGGAGGTGTTCCGCCATCTCGCGCCGAAGGAAGTGCAGCGCCTGGGCGAGACCATCGCGCGCCTGAAGACCGTACCGCGCGAGCGCGTCGAGCAGGTGCTCGAGCGCTTCTCGACGGTGGCGCAGCAGCAGTCGATGCTGGTGGCCGACACCGACGAGTACGTCAAGACCGTGCTCAAGAAGGCGCTCGGCGAGGACAAGGCCAACCTGCTGATCGACCGCATCCTGCAAGGCAGCGACGTCACCGGCATCGAGAGCCTGAAGTGGATGGACCCGGGCTCGGTGGCCGAGCTGCTGCGCCACGAGCATCCGCAGATCGTGGCGGCGATCCTGGTGCACCTCGACCACGAGCAGGCGAGCGAGGTGCTCAAGTGCTTCGCCGAGCGCCAGCGCAACGAGGTGATGGTGCGCATCGCCACGCTCGACGGCATCCAGCCCACCGCGCTGAAGGACCTGAACGACGTGATGAGCAAGGTGCTGGCCGGCGGCGAACGGCTGCGCAAGGCCTCGCTCGGCGGCGTGAAGACGGCCGCCGAGATCATCAACCTGCTCGGCAGCCAGGTCGAGACCTCGGTGCTCGACTACATCCGCGAGGCCGACGGCGACCTCGCGCAGAAGATCATGGACAACATGTTCACCTTCGACGACCTGATGCGCCTGGACGACAAGGGCATCCAGGCGCTGCTGAAGGAAGTGCAGTCGGAGTCGCTGGTCATCGCGCTGAAGGGCGCGTCGCCCGAGCTGCGCGACCGCGTGTTCAAGAACATGTCCACGCGCGCGGCCGAGACCCTGCGCGAAGACCTCGACGCGCGCGGCCCGGTGCGCGTGTCGGAGGTCGAGTCCGAGCAGAAGGAGATGCTCAAGATCGTGCGCCGCCTGGCCGAGGAAGGCCAGATCGTCATCGGCGGCGGCGGCGCCGACGAGTTCCTGTGATGGGCGGCTCCGCTCACGACGACGACGAGGACAAGGGCAGGCCCGTGAACACCCCGTACACCCGTTTCATTCCGCGCGAGGAACTGCGCCACTTCGCGGCCTGGACGCCCGGCTCGTTCGGCGACTCGACCTCGGGCGCCGCCGACGCGCCGGCCGACCGCGCCGATCTCGACGCGCGCCTGCAGGCCGCGCGCCAGGCCGGCTACCAGGACGGCTACCGCGACGGGCTGGCGGCGCTCGAGAGCTTCAAGCGCAGCTTCGCGCAGCAGACCAGCGCGCGCATCGGCGAGGTGGTCGGCGCGCTCGAGGCCGAGTTCCTCGCGCTCGAGCAACAGATCGCGCAGAGCGTGGCCGACACCGCGGTCGAGCTGGCGCGCCAGGTGGTGCGCGGCGAGCTGTCGGCGCGGCCCGAACTCGTGGCGCAGGTCGCGCACGAGGCGCTGGGCAGCTTGCTGCTGAGCGCGCGCCACGTCACCTTGCGCGTGCATCCGGACGACGAGCCGCTGGTGGCCGAGGGCGCGCGCGACGTGCTCGCGGCGCGCCACGCGCGGCTGGTGGCCGACCCGTCGGTCGAGCGCGGCGGCTGCCGCGTCGACGCCGACATCGGCCACGTCGACGCGACCCTGGCCACGCGCTGGCGCCGCGCCTGCGAGGCGCTGGGCGCGCCGCGCGCCTTCGACGACGACGCCGCCGAGGAGACCACCGCGTGACGGCGCACGCCGGCACGGCGACCTCGCCGCGGCTGCAACGCTGGCAGCGCTACCTCGGCGACCTGCGCCAGTTCGCGTCGGTGCCGCTGCCGCTGCCGGTCGAGGGCACCCTGGTGCGCGTGGCCGGCCTCGTGCTGGAAGCGGCCGGCATCCGCGTGCCGGGGGGTTCGGTGTGCGAGGTGCGCATGCCGGGCCAGCCGCCGGTGCTGGCCGAAGTGGTGGGCTTCCACGGCGACCGCGCGTACCTCATGCCGACCGGCGAGGTGCACGGCCTGGCCAGCGGCGCGCGCGTGGTGCCGCGCCAGCCGCCGGCCGTCGCGCCGCGCCTGGGCGAACACCATCATCCGTGGCGCCGCAGCGAGGACCGCGGGCTGCACCTGCCGATGGGCGAGGGCCTGCTCGGCCGCGTGGTCGACGCGCACGGCCAGCCGCTGGACCGCAAGGGTCCGCTGCAGGCCGTGCACACCGAGCCGCTCGGCCGCCGTCCGCTCAACGCGATGGACCGCGACCCGATCCGCACGCCGCTGGACACCGGCGTGCGCGCCATCAACGCGATGCTCACCGTGGGTCGCGGCCAACGCATCGGCCTGTTCGCCGGCACCGGCGTCGGCAAGTCGGTGCTGATGGGCATGATGGCGCGCTACACCGCGGCCGACGTGATCGTGGTCGGCCTGATCGGCGAGCGCGGGCGCGAAGTCAAGGAGTTCATCGAGGACCTCCTCGGCCCCGAGGGGCTGTCGCGCAGCGTGGTGGTGGCCGCGCCGGCCGACGCGCCGCCGCTCACGCGGCTGCAGGGCGCGGGCTACGCCACCGCGATCGCCGAGCATTTCCGCGACCGCGGGCTGCACGTGCTGCTGCTGATGGACTCGCTCACGCGCTTCGCGATGGCGCAGCGCGAGATCGCGCTGGCCATCGGCGAGCCGCCGGCCACCAAGGGCTATCCGCCGAGCGTGTTCGCCAAGCTGCCGCAGCTGGTCGAGCGCAGCGGCAACGGGCTCGCCGAAGTATCGGGCCAGGGATCGATCACCCCCCG
>CAZFET010000260.1:0-1077 GCA_964517545.1 uncultured Burkholderiaceae bacterium | reverse complement strand
GCGAAATCGCGCTGGCGATCGGCGAGCCGCCGGTGACCCGCGGCTACCCGCCCTCGGTCTTTGCCCGCCTGCCGCAACTGATCGAACGCGCCGGCAACGGCCCCGCCGGCGGCGGTTCGATCACCGCCTTCTATACGGTGCTGGTCGAGGGCGACGACCAGCAGGACCCGATCGCCGACGCGGCGCGCGCCATCCTCGACGGCCACATCGTGCTGTCGCGCGAGCTGGCCGAGGCCGGCCACTACCCGGCCATCGACGTCGAGCGCTCGATCTCGCGCGTGATGGGCAACGTCGCGCCGCGTCCGCAGATCGACGCGGCACGGCGCTTCCGCCAGCTGCTGGCGAAGTACAACAAGGCGCGCGACCTGATCCAGCTCGGCGCCTACCAGCCCGGCCACGACCCCGAGCTCGACGCGGCCGTGCGCCTGCATCCGGCGATGGTCGCGCTGCTGCAGCAGGACATGCACGAGCGCGCCGCGCTCGAGCCCAGCGTGCGGCAGCTCGCCGCGGTGCTGGCCGACTGAGCACGTTCATGTCGTCGCTCGCCGCCGTCCTGCAGCACATGGAGTCCGAGCGCGACGAGGCGCTCGCCGCCTGCACGCGGGCGCGCGAGGCCGAGGCCGCCGCGGCCGCGCAGGCGCAGCAGCTCGCGGCGTACCGCGCCGAGTACGAGCAGCGCTGGAGCGGCCGCTTCGCCGCCGGCAGCACGGTCACCGTGATGGCTTGCTACCGCTCGTTCATGGCGCGGCTGGAGCAGGCCATCGAGCAGCAGCGCCGCCAGTGCGAACACCTGTCGGCCGCGCGCGTGCACGCCGAGGCGAGGCTGCTCGACTGCGAGCGCCGCGTGGCCGCGACCGCGAAGCTGATCGACCGCCGGCGCCTCGCCGAGGCGCAGGTCGCGGCGCGGCACGAACGCAAGCTCGACGACGAACTCGCCGCGCGGCTCGCACGCGCGCGCACCCCGCCACCCCCGGCCTTCCAGGCCTCGTCCCACGCCGACCTGCCACGATGAACGCCGTCGCCGCCCCGTCCTCCACCGGCACCGCCGCCTGCGCGGGCCCCTCGTCGCGCGGCGCG
>CAZFET010000259.1:0-5169 GCA_964517545.1 uncultured Burkholderiaceae bacterium | reverse complement strand
TCCTTGCCGCCGGCACGATCGGCTTCAAGATGGGTTCGCCGGACGCTTACCGCGCTCGAGGAAGTGCCGGAACATCTCTTCGGCCAGCTGGCCGGCGAGATGGTCCCGGCGCTCGGACCAATCGAGGCAACGGTAGGCGTAGCGACGCCGGGCCGAGCGTGGGCCCGGCGTCATGCCGAGCGTCGCGAGCCAGGCCGCGCCGCCGTCCGTCAGTTCGAAGCCGTCGGGGCCCTGGGCGAGGTGGTCGCGCGCGACCAGCGATCCGAGCAGCTCGACCGCCAGCGCGCCGGCGAGGTGCCCGTAGCAGCAACGCGCGAGGCGCAGGCGCTGGCGCTCGGGGTGCGCCCACGCGCGGTCGTGGCAGTCGCGCTCGGCCACGAGCGCGAGCGCCTCCAAGGCATGCGCCACCTCCGGACCGGCCAGCCGGTAGTAGCGATGCCGGCCCCGCTGTTCGCAGACCACGAACGCGGCATCGAGCATCTTGGCGAGATGGCCGCTGGCGGTTGCCGCGCTCACCGACGCCGTCGCAGCCAGTTCGCCCGCCGTCGCGTACTCGCCCGAGAGCAGATAGGCGAGCATGCGCGATCGCGCAGGGTCGGCGACGAGGGCCGCGACGCGCGCGAGGCGCGGTTCGTGTGCCGCAGGCATCGGCTAGCCCAGCGCCGCGAGCGACTCCGGCGCAGCCTCGCCGCGCTCCCGGAGCCCGCAGTCCGTAGTGATCGGGGCGACACGCAGGCGGTAGTCCGTGAACTTCTCGGCGCGACGTGCCTGCCGCGCGCGGCGGTGACCGGCATCGCCACACCATCGCCGATCCGCCGCTTCGTCGCGCCAGATGCCGAGCGAGAAGAACCGGTCGGGTCGGGCGGCGCTCTGGAAGCGCTCGAGCGAGATGAAGCCGTCGGTTGTCTCGCGCCGGCTCTTCGGCGACGCGGCGAGGTCGAAGCGGCGCCACGCCGCGCCGGAGTCTTGTTCGATCTCGAAGCTGACAGCGATCATGGCGAAACCTCCCGGGCGCGGTTGCGCGTTGCCTCGACATCCTCGAGCCACGACCGCTCCTCGCGCAGGATGAAGCGGCCGGTGCGCGCGTGCTCGAAGTTCGCGCGGCCTTGCGGGTCGGCCTTCAGCGCCCGCCGATAGCGCTCGTACGCGGCGAGATCATCGAAGCCGATGAGACCCCAGGCCACGTCGTTCGTGCCTTCGTGCGGCAGGAAGTAGCCCAAGAGTTCGCCCCCGCAGCGCGGGATGATCTCGCCCCACGCCCGGGCGTAGCGCTCGAACGCGTCGCGCTGGCTGGGATCGATCTGGTATCGGATGAAGCAGGTGATGGTCATCGTGGCATCTCGGCGTTGACTCGAGCCGCCACTGTGCCGCAGCCGGCGCAGCGTTGTTTCGGTCGGTACCGAAGCGACGTTGGCGAGGAGGCGAGGAACCAAGGTCGATGCCCCGGGGAGTGGTGCAAGGATTTCGTCGCGGCAAGTCGCTTCGGGTGCTTCACAGCCGTCATCGTCGCTGACCTCCCGCGATCACGCTACGCGGATCGCCTCGGGGTTCTGCAAACCCTTCTTCGGCGTCACCCACGACGGCCAGTGGAACTCGCCGTCGCCCGATTCAACCAAAGCGCCCCGCCCATCCTCCAGAAACCTGAATGACCCAACAAGTGCTCGCGACCCAGATCGAGACCCTCGTCCGACTCGGCTATCCAAAGCTGCTTGGCATGTCTGAACCGGCGTTCACCGATGCGCTGGCACAGCTTGACGAGCACGTACCGCCACCCGCACACGCGGGGGAGCCAAGCGCCGGCCACGTACCGTTCGCGCTGGTCGTGAACTCTCCAATGGCTCCGGCAGACATCACCTTGCCACTGGCCAAGCGTCAGGGCAGAGCGCCCGTCGAGAGGCTGTTCCCGAAGGCACCAGCGGACTTCGTCACCATCCCACAAGTCGCGTTGCCCGCGGGACAGGCGTACTTGCTCGTTGACGTGGACCGCGGTGCGAACTATCTGAACGTCACGCCTGACCTTGCCTTCGCGTCGATAGACCAAGCCGGCCGCTCGCCGTTGACCATCGCTGAAGGCATCGCGTTGATCACTCACTTCCCGGAGTTCCTGCAGCCGAACAACTGCTTTTCATTGCTCGCCTCCCGTTGCGGCGACAAACGGGTTCCCGCCATCTGGCTGAGCGAGGGCCGGCCGAAGCTCGGTTGGTGCTGGGCAGGCAACCCCCATACCTGGCTGGGCTCGGCCTCCTGCGGCGGACGTGCCGGGTCAGTGAACATGCTTGCACCGGAGCTCGGTGTCGCCTAGCCCCTCCTGCATCGACTGCCCCGCCAACGCCAGCGACTGATCGATCGGCGAAGGGCACGAAGGGTTGCGCCTGCCGTCGTTTGTCCGGCGTCCGTGGTGGGCCGCGCGGTGAGTGCCGATGCCGACATGGAGTTGGCGTCAGCTCGGCGCCAATCGTTGCGAGCGGCGGGCGTGACGATGCAGGGAGTGCTGCCGGACGGACTGTCTTGCTACTACCTCGCGCGACTCTGGACCTGGCCTTCGTGGAAGCAAGAAGTCTGAGGGCGCCCTGAGCGAGCAGACCGGGCGTTCGCGCAGCTCTCGTGCTCAGTTGACGCCAGGAACCGAGGAGTACCATCGCGGCATGATCGATTGGTCGACATGCGCCGTCGTTGAGCAAGACCCCGCACGCGTGAGCGGCGCGTGGGTGTTTCGCGGCACGCGCGTTCCGGTGGCGGCCCTTTTCGAGAACCTCGAAGACGGTGCGTCCATCCAGCAGTTCGTCGAGTGGTTCCCTGGGGTCACGCTCGAACAGGCGCGCGTGGTGCTGGAACATGCGGCCCGAAGCTCGCTGGCGGCAGCGTAGTGAACGTCTTGTTCGATGAGGGCACTCCAGTACCGCTGCGACATGCACTCGTGGGGCACTCCGTTCATACCGCGCGGGAGCGCGGTTGGTCGGGCCTGAAGAACGGCGAGCTCATTGCCGCTGCCGAAGCGGCAAACTACGACGTGTTCGTCACCACGGACCAGAACCTGAAGTACCAGCAGAACCTCCGGTCGCGAGAGCTCGCGGTGGTCGTCCTGCGCACGACGAGCTGGTCGTCGACTTCAGCGCCAAGGAACTCCCCGTGCCCGTCAAACGCCTCGACGACCGCGGCATCGTGGTCGCCGACCTCGATGCGGCCATCGACGTCTGCACCGGCCTCGGGCTCGAGCTCGAGGGCCGCGCGCCGATCGAAGGGGACTGGGCCGATGGGGTGACCGGGTTGCGCGGCATGCGCGTCGAGATCGCGATGATGCGCACGCCCGACGGCCACGGCCGGCTCGAGTTGTCGCGCTTTCTCGCGCCGCCGGTGGTGGCCGACCATCGCGACGCGCCGGTCAATGCGCTCGGCTACCTGCGCGCGATGTTCGCGGTGGACGACCTCGACGGCACGCTCGCACGGCTCGGCCGGCGCGGCGCGCGGGTGGTGGGCGAGGTGGTGCGCTACGCCGACCTGTACCGGCTGTGCTACATCCGCGGGCCCGAAGGCATCCTCATCGGGCTGGCCGAGCAGCTCGAAGCCGGCTCGCACCGGACCGACCCGATGCAGCGCGCGGGCTGAACGCTCCGGCGCGGCGTCTCGCACGGGTCGAGCACGCCGCCGCAGCGCGCCGTCGGCTACCGCCCCTCTCCGCGCACGAACACCTTCAGCTCCCCTTCGCCGAACGGCGTCCACGCCTCGTCGGCGGTGAGCGCTTCGGTCGCCACCACGGCGACTCTGTCGTCGGCGGTGGTGTGCTGCGCGAAGTCGACGCTCAGGTCCTCGTCGCGCAAGGACGCGCGGCCGAAGGGGTGGCGGCGCTGCAGCCACACCAGCTTGGTCGAGCAGTGCGCCCACAGCGCCTGGCCGTTGCTGAGCAGGAAGTTGAAGCTGCCGTGCGCGGCGGCGCGCGGCACCAGCTCGCGCAGGGTGCGCGTGAGTTCGTCGATGCCGGGCACGTTGGCGTGCGCCTTGGCCAGCTCCTGCAGCAGCCAGCAGAAGGCGCGCTCGCTGTCGGTGTCGCCCACGGGGCGGAAGTGCAGGTGCAGGCGCGGCGCGAAGTCCTCGAGGTCGCCGTTGTGCGCGAACACCCAGTAGCGGCCCCACAGCTCGCGCTGGAAGGGGTGGCAGTTCTCCAGCGCCACGCGGCCCTGCGTGGCCTTGCGGATGTGCGCGATGACGTTGTCGCTGCGGATGGGGTAGCGCTTGACCATCTCGGCCACGGGCGAGGCGCGCGCGCTGCTGTGGTCGACGAACAGGCGCAGCCCGCGGTCTTCGAAGAAGGCGATGCCGAAGCCGTCCTTGTGCTCGTCGGCGCGCGTGGCCAGCCCCGCGAAGCTGAACATCACGTCGGTCGGCGTGTTGGCGTTCATGCCGAGCAGCTGGCACATGGCGCGGCGAGCTTAGCGCGCGCAGCGGCTAGAGTGCATGGATGGAAACGCTGTTCGACGCGCTCTCGCGCGAGCTCGGCCGGGCCTGGAAGCCGCATCGCGCGCCGCACACGCCGCGCGCGTACCGCTGCCGCTGCGGCCGCGCGATCTTCTTCCGCAACAGCCGCTGCCTGGGCTGCGGCGCCGAGCTGGGCTACGAGCCGGCGCGCATGATCCTCGCGGCGCTGGAGCCGGTCGACGCGGCGCCGGCTGCGGTGGCGGGCGCCGTGCGCACGGCACCGGCGGAGGCGCCGCCGCTGCAGTGGCGCCTGCACGGCGACACGGCCGACGCGCCGCTGCTGCAGCGCTGCGCCAACTTCGACTCGGCCGCCGGCTGCAACTGGATGGTCGAGTCGGCCGACGCGCACCGGCACCAGGGGCTGTGCCGCGCGTGCCGGCTCAACCGCTTCATCCCGCACCAGTCGGACCCGTTCAACCGCGAGGCCTGGAGCCGCATCGAGAACGCCAAGCGCCGGCTGGTGTCGTCGCTGCTCGGGCTGGGGCTGCCGGTGCGCTCGCGCCTGAGCGAAGACCCGCAGCGCGGCCTGGCGTTCGACTTCCTGCGCTCGCCGCCCGAAGGCCCGCGCGTGGTGACGGGACACGTCGACGGCGTGATCACGCTCGACGCCGAGGAGGCCGACGACGCGCGCCGCGAGGCGCTGCGCCACGAGCGGCGCGAGCCCTATCGCCCCTTGCCCGGCCACCTGCCCCACGC
>CAZFET010000258.1:0-5225 GCA_964517545.1 uncultured Burkholderiaceae bacterium | reverse complement strand
CTCCCCGGCGCTGGTCAGGGGATTGCCACCGAAGTCCACCGCGGTGAGCAGCACTCCGGACGGCCGCGCGACGCGCGCGACGGCGGGCTCGATCTCGACGGCGTACGCGAGCCGCTCGCCCAGCCGCGCGCGCTGGATGGCGAGGTAGTGGTCGGCCATCGCGGCCTCGTCGGCCAGCGCGAGGCCGTCGCGGCCCAGCGCGTCGGTCGAGCGGCGCAGGAAGGCGGTGAGCGAGCGCAGCAGCGCCGGCGCGCGCGCGTCGCCGGTGTCGACCCAGTGCTGCAGCGCCGACAAGGTGTTGAACAGGAAGTGCGGATGGATCTGCCCCTGCAGCAGGCGCAGCCGCGCCTCGGCCGCCTGGCGCGCGGCGGCGTCGCGCTCGCGCTGCAGGCTCACGCGTTCGAGCTCGGTCTCGAGGATCTGCCGGCGCACGCGCGCGATCACCCACTGCAGGAACGCGAGGCCCAGCACCACCAGCAGCACCGCCGGCGCGATGACGTGCAGCCTGGAGACGAGCTCGTGCGCCAGCAGCGCCGGGTCGAAGCGGCCGTGCTGCTCGGCGTGCCCGACCGCGAAGCCCGTCAGCGCGCCGGCGAAACCCAGCACCACCGCCGCCGCCACGCCGCGCCGCATGCGGCCGAGAAAGCGCTCGGGCTGCAGCCACGCCGACAGCCAGCCCAGCGGCAGCGCCGCCCACGCCACCAGGCTCACCACCAGCGCCGACGGCACGCTCCAGCCCGCCATCGACAGGCCCACGGTGCTGCCCGTCACCGCGCACAGCATGCCGATCCAGAAGCCGACGCCGCGCCGGCTGTAGAGAAAGAGGTCGATCGCCTCGGCCTGCTCGCGCGCGTGCGGCCCGAGCCGCGCGTAGTAAGGCGACGCCCAGCGCCAGTACCAGCGCTGCAAGCGGTTGCCTTCGGCGAGGGAGCGCAACGTCATCGCGGCAGTGTAGGCAGCCGCGCGCGGGCGCGGGCCGCAGGCGGGCGAGCGGCGGAACGCGGCGCGTGAACGGCGGAAGGCGACGCGCGAATCGTCGATCGCAGCGCGCGAACCGACGATCGCGGCGCGCGCGATCAGCGGACCGCACCGCGCGACCGGCGAGCGAGTGCCGCGAGAACCTCGCCGGAGCGCGTCATCGAGCCTTCCACGACGCGCGACCTCAACACCGCCCGTTCGGGCCGAGCCTGTCGAAGCCCCTTCACCATCGTCGCGAGGACTTCGACAAGCTCGGCCCGAACGGTGATCGAGGGGTCGTCGGTCCTGGAGTGCTCGGCTCGACAGGCAGCACCAAGCAGCACATGAAGCAGCGCGCGAGTGACGCGCGCCGCCGCACGAACCGCGCGCCTACGGGAACACGAACGCCAGCGGCGCCAGCGGGTCGGGCACCGCCGCGCCGACGTTGGCAGGCGCCGTCTTCACCAAGGTGGGCGCCGGCGCGGCCTGCTCGACCGTGGCCTCGATCGTGTAGAGGCCCGCCGCCGCGGGGTCGGCCGCGAACGCCACCGCCGTGGCGCCGGCCACCCAGGCCGTCTTGACCGGCGCCGCGCTCGCGAGGCCGAGCGCGTACGTGCCCGCGCCCGGCAGGTCGACCGGCAGCGCGGCCACCTCGACCGTCGGCCCGCCGGTGAACGACTGCAGCGCGCGCACGCCGGCGCCGGTGGGCGCCACGGGCGCGTTGGCCGTCAGGCTGCCACTCAGGGTGCGCGGCGCGCCGGCCGGCAGGTCGATCGGCGACGCGGACGCGTTGACGTAGCTGTCGGCGTCGGCCACCACCGGCACGCCGGTCATCACCGCCGTCACGCGGCCCGCGCCGCTGATGACGAGGTCGTAGGTGCCGGGCGGCACGGGGTAGAGGTCGAAGCGCCCGCTCGCGGGGTCGGGCACCGTGGCGCGCTGCGGTACGCCGGCCACCTGCACCGACACGCTCGCGCCGGCCATCGACGGCGCGAGATAGCCCACCACGCGCGCGCCCGCAGGCGCCAGCCGCGGCAGCACCGCGAGCACCGGCTTCAGGTTGTATTGCCCCGAATTGCCGCGCTTCACCACCGACTTGCACGCGTCGAAGTCGATCACGAAGTCGGCCAGCTGGTCGGGCTGCACCGTGATGTTCACGTTGAGCTTCAGGCCGCTTTGCTGCGCGCTCGGCGTGGTGAGCGCGACCTCGGTGCCGCCCGTGGGCAGCACCGAATTGGCCAGAGGATTGGCCGCGTCGTTGCGCGCGAGCACCAGGCGCATTTGCGTGTAGGTGCCCGCGGGCAGCGGCGTCTGGCCCAGTTCTTCGAGCGCGCCGTTGGTCAGCGTCAGCAGGTTCACGCGCCGCGCCGGCGACAGCACGATCTCGGCCCAGCCCGCATCCGTCTCGCCCGCACTCGCGCTGCGGTGCACGCGCACTTTCTCGACCGTGACGTTCACCGCGTCGTAGCCGCAGGCCGGCGCATCGGTGAGGGCCAGGCGCAAGGTGCCCGTGCCGGAGTCGGTGCCGCCGCCGCCACAGGCGGCGACGAGGGCTGCGCCGGCGGCGCAGACGAGCAGGGTCTTGAGTCGATGGAGAGCGGGGAGGGACTTCATGGCGGGGGCTCCGGTACTGCGGGGGCGGGGGCCTATGCTTCCACGAAGTGGGGGTGAGGGGGTTTCGACGTGTGACGGGGTGGGTTAGACGGGTTGATGCAGGCCCGGGCCCGGGGTGAAATGCTGTGGCGATCGTCTGTCGGACGACGCGTCGTAGGCAGAGAACTCGGCGCGCTGATTCGCGAAATCGTGCACTGGCCGGAAGGGTTCTATGGAGGGCGGTGCTGCGATACGATGAGTCGGTGCGCAGGCGCGAAAGGAGCATCGGCTTACCAGCCTTCTGCGGCCTCGTTGACCTTAGCCCTCACGGGAGGCACATGTCCCGCCACGTCTTCATCGACAACTCCAACATCATCTGGGGGGCGCAGCGCGCATCGGCCACGATTGAGCCCGGAGCGGTGTGGCTCGCCGTGCGCATCTACTGGCGCAACCTCTTCGCGCTGGTCGAGCACCCCGGGAGGGTGGTTACTCGCGTTCTCGCGGGCTCAATTCCGCCGGGCAATGAGCAGCTCTGGGTGTACGCGCAGCGCGAGGGTTATGACACGAAGCTGCTGAAAAAGGTAAAAAGTGATGATGGGCGACTCGGTGAGCAGGCCGTAGATGAGATGCTCATCCTTCAGATCTCACATGTTTTGCTCGACTTTGACCCGCCGCAGACATTGGTGCTCGTTACGGGCGACGGGAAAGAGACCGAATTCGGTAACAGCTTCAGTCGAGAGGTCGAGCGTGCGCTAAAGCGTGGTTGGGAGGTTGAAGTCTGGTCGTGGAAGGACCAGCTATCGGCGCGGTTTGCCCGCGCCCGCAGCCCCACCGGGCGCCAACCGAAGATCTGCCACCTCGATCCACATTGGAGTCAGATCACATTTACACAAGCGGGGCAGTATTGGGTCAATGGAGTCTCTATCAACGTGGGGGGCCGAGTGGTCGCCCCGCTGCGCCGCGAGGGCTGACCGCTCCATCGAGCGGACGTCTTAGAGCCTTTGACCTTCTGCCGCTGCTCACTCATTCGTCGGGCGTCACTAGCCGAGACTCCTGCACAATGCGAGCTCGCGTTTGTCTTGTGGAGTTAGGCTGCGAGTGATCCCAGCGTTCAACCTATCAGGCGCTCTTCCGCCGTATGTCGGAGCCTCGCCCGCTGAACCTGCTGGGCTCTCTCCCTACGACACCACTATGAAGGAGTTGGCGGAGGCGATGGGATTCTCGCTGGAACGGGCTGTCATTCTTCGCGGATTTATCGCCCTGCGCGCCAAGTTGCGCGCCCTGGGAATCACCAAGGGGTATCAGTGGTGCGCTGGAAGCTTCTGCGAAGACATTGAGAGACTGGAGGGACGTAGTCCGGGCGACCTTGATGTGGTGACATTCTTCGTCCGCCCAGTACATCAGACTGACAACGCCGCATGGGCAAGCTTTGTCAACGCAAACGCGGCGCTGTTTGATGCGAATCAGGCCAAAGTGAACTACCGCTGCGACGCCTACTACGTCGACGCAAACCTTCCGTTTCCATCGGTCATTGCCCAGGTGACCTACTGGCATGGCTTGTTCGGACACCGTCGCAGTTCACATCTGTGGAAGGGTATGCTTCGAGTGCCTCTGGTGTCCGATGACTCCGACGCCCTTAGTCACTTGGCGAGGGTATGGCCATGAAGCGCCTTGACCTCGAAGGCTTGTACGCTGATCGCGAGACGGTGCGCGCGATGCTCGCGAACCTTGGTGAGGACGACCCGATTGGCCGCTTGTCCTTCGCGTCTCGCCTCGCTTCCATCGAAGCCGAGATCCAGCGAGTTGCCGCCGTAGAAGAAACGTCCGGTAGCGTCGCGCTGATGTTCTCCGGACAGCCAGTGCATGGTGCGCGATCCATCGCCGCGGACTTTGCCGCCAGTGTTCTCAAGTCATTCCAAGATTTGGTCACCAAGCAAATCGCGGGCGAAGAGTTCGGCCGCCTTGGTACTCGCGGGCGACTGCCAGAGCGGACTCCGTCAGCCCTTGCAATCCGGGAGCTTGTGCGTGGTTCGGTCGGCTTTGTGCTTGAGGAGTACTCCGGCAACGCCGAACTAGCCGACACCCCAATCAAGAAGGCGATTGACGACGTAACGTTGATCATCAGCCAGGCTGCCGCTGAGTCAGATGAGCAATTTGAAGCTAGTGTTGAAACGCTCGACCCAAGAATTCTCGTCTCGCTTCGCGCCTTCTTTCAGGCGCTAGACGATAGTGGCGCCGCTGTCCGAATAGTTGAGGAGCACCGCGACGAGTCTCTCGATGCCCAAGCCGTTCGCCGCGCTCGCATTCGCGTGGATGCAACCGAAGTTCGCGACGTTGAGAGTGACACGGTTGTCGGCGAGCTTCTTGGTCTGCTGCCGGACTCGCGTCGCTTTGAAATGAGGCTCGTCGACACTGGTGAAGTCATCCGTGGCTCGGTCGCGTCCGAACTAGCCTTCAAGTGGCTGGAGCTCATTGAGCTTCCCGGCGAGCAACTCGTTGGTCGGATCTGGCAAACGAAGATGAAGATTCGAGAGATCCGAGAGCGAAACCGACCACCAAGAAACCTCTATACGCTCCTCGGCCTCGTCAAGCGCCAGGAGAGGTGACGACTGCCCCTACGCGGATGTCGGAGCGCCGAGCGTGTCAGCTTGTGGGGCTCGCTCGTGACAGCTGTC
>CAZFET010000257.1:0-5272 GCA_964517545.1 uncultured Burkholderiaceae bacterium | reverse complement strand
GGCGATGTACCGCTGCGTCGGCGAGGTCGGCGAGGAGCGCTGGCTCACGCGCGCGCGGCTGCGCGCCGGCGAGTCGGTCGCCAGTGCCGACCCCGCGTGGGCCGACATCGACAGCCTGCCGCGCGTGACCGACCACCCCGAGCGGCTCGACTGCCTGGTCAGCGCGGCGGCGGTGACGGTGCCCGGCGACCCGCACGTGAGCGTCTTCCCGGTCACCTCGGACCGCGAGGTCGTCGGCGTGCTCGAGGTGCACACCGCCGCGCCGCTCGACGCGCAGCAGCAGCGCGTGGTGTGCAGCATCCTGCGCATCGTGCAGAACTTCCAGAGCCTGCTCGACTACAGCGAGCGCGACACGCTCACCGGGCTGCTCAACCGCAAGACCTTCGACGAGAGCTTCCTCAAGGCGACGGCGCAGGTCGCCGCCGCGCCGGCCATGTCGGCCGCGCTGTCCGACGCGCGGCGCGCGAGCCCGGTGGCGCTGCGCCACTGGCTCGGCGTGATCGACATCGACCACTTCAAGCGCGTCAACGACGGCTTCGGCCACCTGATCGGCGACGAGGTGCTGCTGCTGCTGGCGCGGCTGATGCGCTCGAGCTTCCGCCACCACGACCGGCTGTACCGCTTCGGCGGCGAGGAGTTCGTGGTGCTGATGCGCTGCGGCGACGAGGCCGGCGCGCTCGCCGCCTTCGAGCGCCTGCGCGCCAACACCGAGCGCTACGCCTTCCCGCAGGTGGGTCGCATCACCGTGTCGGTCGGCATCACCGAGGTGCGCCCGGTCGACACGCCGAGCGCGGCGTTCGAGCGCGCCGACAAGGCCGTCTATCACGCCAAGCAGCACGGCCGCAACCGCGTCGAGAGCTACGCCGCGCTGGTGGCGGCCGGCGCGCTGCAGGAAGCGGCCAAGGTCGGCGACGTCGAGTTGTTCTGACGGCGGCTACGGCCCCGCGCGCCGGCGCGGTCGCGCCGCGCCGCCGGCGGCGCCCGCCGCCGCAGCAGCACCCCGCACCACCGCATAGCGCTCCAGGGTGCGCAGCCGCGCCGCGTCGTGCGCGACGATCGGCTGCGGGTAGTCGCGCCCGAGCACGATGCCCGCGGCCTGCAGGTCGACCGGCCGCGCGCTCCACGGCGCGTGGATCAGCGCGTCGGGCAGCTTCGCGAGCTGCGGCAGGTAGCGGCGGATGAAGCGCCCGGCGGCGTCGAACTTCTGGCTCTGCGTGACCGGGTTGAAGATGCGGAAGTACGGCTGCGCGTCGCAGCCGGTGCTCGCGGCCCACTGCCAGCCGCCGTTGTTGGCGGCGAGGTCGTAGTCGTTCAGGTGGTCGGCGAAGTAGCGTTCGCCGCGCCGCCAGTCGATGCCGAGGTCCTTGGTCAGGAAGCTCGCGACGATCATGCGCAGCCGGTTGTGCATGTAGCCGGTCTGGTTGATCTGCGCCATCGCGGCGTCGACGATCGGGTAGCCGGTGCGGCCCTCGCACCACGCGGCGAACAGCGCGTCGGCGTGCTTGCCGTGCTCCCACTTCACCGCGTCGTACTCGCGGCGGAAGGCGTGGTCGACGACGTGCGGGTGGTGGTGCAGCACCTGGTGGTAGAAGTCGCGCCACACCAGCTCGGACAGCCACACCTCGGCGCCGCGCGAGCCGGCCTGCGCGCGCTGCCAGGCCTCGCGCGCCAGGCTGCGGATCGACACCGTGCCGAAGCGCAGATGCACGCTCAGGTAGCTCGGCCCCTTGACGGCCGGGAAGTCGCGCGTCTCGTGGTAGCGGTCGATGCGCTCGAGGAAGTCGTCCAGCAGCTCCTGCGCGCCGGTGCTGCCGGTGGGGATCTTCAGCTCGCGCAGGTTGGTCGGCGTGAAGCCCATCGCCTGCAGCGACGGCGGCGGCGCGCGCATCGGCTCGGGCCGCGGCGCGAGCGCCGCGGCATGCCGTGCCACCGGGTAGGACTTCAGGTAGAACGGGCTGAGCTGCTTCAGCCACGCGTTCTTGTAGGGCGTGAACACGCTGTACGGCAGCCCGGTGGCGGTGAGCACTTCCGAACGCTCGAAGACCACGTGGTCCTTGCTGGTATGGAAGGCGATGCCGGCGTCGGCCAGCGCGCCGCGCACCCTGGCGTCGCGCTCCAGCGCGAACGGCTCGTCGTCGTGGTTGGCGTAGACCGCCTGCACCGCCAGCTCGCGCGCCAGCCGCACGACCTCGTCGCGCGCCGCGCCGTGGCGCACGATCAGCCCGGCGCCGTCGTGCCCGTGCGAACGCGCCAGCAGCGCCAGCCGCGCGTCGAGGTCGGCCAGGCTGGCGTGGATGAACTCCACGCGCCGGTCCTCGCGCCGGCCGCGTTCGAGCAGCGGCCGCAGGATGTCGGTGTCGAAGACGAAGGCGCACCACACGCGACGGGCGGCGCGCAGCGCGTGCCACAGCGCCGCGTGGTCGTCGGCGCGCAGGTCGCGGCGGAACCAGACGAGCGCCGAATCGAGGGGGGCCTGCACGGCCGCGAGTGTGCCTCGGGCGGCCCCCGTCCGTACAATGTTCCGCATGGCCTCCGGCTCGCCGATCAACCTCACGAACCAGTTCCTCATCGCCATGCCCGGCATGGCCGACGACACGTTCGCGGGCGCGGTGGTCTACCTGTGCGAGCACACCGAGAAGGGCGCGCTCGGGCTGGTGATCAACAAGCCGATCGACATCAAGCTGAAGAACCTGTTCGAGCGCGTCGAGCTCGAGCTCGACCGCGACGACCTCGCCGACGAGCCGGTGTACTTCGGCGGCCCGGTGCAGACCGAGCGCGGCTTCGTGCTGCACGAGAAGCTCAGCGAGAGCGGCACCTACAACTCGTCGCTCGCCATCCCCGGCGGCGAGCTCGAGATGACCACCAGCAAGGACGTGCTCGAGGCGCTGGCGCAAGGCGCCGGCCCGAAGAAGGTGCTGGTCACGCTCGGCTACTCCGGCTGGGGCGCCGGCCAGCTCGAGGACGAGATCGGCCGCAACGGCTGGCTCACCGTGCACGCGGCGCCGGAGATCATCTTCGACACGCCCGTGGAGCAGCGCTACGAACGCGCGCTGCAGCTCCTCGGGGTCGACCCGCGCATGCTCAGCCAGGAGGCCGGGCACGCATGACGCCGGGCCCGGCAGCCGCCGCCCGCAGCTTCCTGGCCTTCGACTTCGGCGCCGAGCGCATCGGCGTCGCGACGGGCAACTCGCTCACGCGCACCGCCACGCCGCTGGAGACCATCGCCGCGGCCGACAACGCCACGCGCTTCGCGCGCATCGGCGCCTTGCTCGCCGAGTGGCGGCCCGATGCGCTGGTCGTCGGGGTGCCGCGCCACCCCGACGGCGCGCCGCACGACAATACGCGCCGCGCGCAGCGCTTCGCCCGCCAGCTGCACGGCCGCTTCGGGCTGCCGGTGCACGAGACGGACGAGCGCTACACGAGCGTCGAGGCGGTCTCGCTCGGCGCGCACGACGTCGATGCCGCGTCGGCGGCGCTGATCCTCGAGCAACACCTGAACACCCTGCCATGAGCACACTCGCCCTCGATGCCGAAGCGCTGTACGCCGAGCTGCGCGCCGGCCTGCGCGGCCTGCTCGCGCCCGACACGGCGCTGGTGGGCATCTGGTCGGGCGGGGCCTGGCTGGCCGAGCGCCTGCAGCGCGACCTGCAGCGGCCCGGCGCCCACGGCGTGATCACCAGCACCCTGCACCGCGACGACTTCGGCGAGCGCGGCCTGGCCGGCGGCGCCGGCGCGACGCAGCTGCCGTTCGAGGTCGACGGCCGCGACATCCTGCTGGTCGACGACGTGCTGTACACCGGACGCACCGTGCGCGCGGTGCTCAACGAGCTGTTCGACTACGGCCGGCCGGCGCGCGTGACCCTGGCGGTGCTGGTCGACCGCGGCGGCCGCGAGCTGCCCATCGAGCCGGCCTTCGCCGCCGCGCGCGTGGCGCTGCCGCCGGGCCAGCGGCTGTCGCTGGCGCGCGGCGACGATGGCCGCTTCACCTTCTCGACGCGGAGCGCCGCATGAGGAACCCGCAGCTCAACCGCCACGGCGAGCTGATCCACCTGCTGTCGATCGAGGGCCTGCCGCGCGACGTCGTCACGCACATCCTCGACACCGCCGGCACCTTCCTCAGCGTGAGCGAGCGCGAGGTCAAGAAGGTGCCGCTGCTGCGCGGCAAGAGCGTGTTCAACCTGTTCTTCGAGAACTCCACGCGCACCCGCACCACCTTCGAGATCGCGGCCAAGCGGCTGTCGGCCGACGTCATCAACCTCGACATCGCGCGCTCGTCCACCGCCAAGGGCGAGAGCCTGCTCGACACCATCGCCAACCTGTCGGCCATGCACGCCGACATGTTCGTCGTGCGGCACGCCGAGAGCGGGGCGCCCTACCTGATCGCGCGGCACGTGGCGCCGCACGTGCACGTGGTCAACGCCGGCGACGGCCGGCACGCGCACCCCACGCAGGGGCTGCTCGACATGTACACGATCCGCCACTACAAGCGCGACTTCACGAACCTCACGGTGGCGATCGTCGGCGACATCGTGCACTCGCGCGTCGCGCGTTCCGACATCCACGCGCTGGCGACCCTGGGCGTGCCCGAGATCCGCGCCGTCGGGCCGCGCACGCTGGTGCCCGGCGACCTGCGCGAGATGGGCGTGCGCGTGTGCCACGACATGGCCGAGGGCGTGCGCGGCGCCGACGTGGTGATCATGCTCAGGCTGCAGAACGAGCGCATGAGCGGCGCCATGCTGCCGAGCGCCGGCGAGTTCTTCAAGACCTACGGCCTCACGCCCGACAAGCTGGCGCTGGCGAAGCCCGACGCCATCGTCATGCACCCGGGGCCGATCAACCGCGGCGTCGAGATCGACTCCAGCGTCGCCGACGGCTCGCACAGCGTGATCCTGCCGCAGGTCACCTTCGGCATCGCGGTGCGCATGGCCGTCATGTCCATCATCGCGGGGAACGAGGCATGAAGATCCTCATCGCCAACGGCCGCATCGTCGATCCCGCGAGCGGCCGCGACGAGCCCGGCGATCTGGCGGTGGCCGACGGCCGCATCGTCTCGCTCGGCCGCGTGCCCGCGGGCTTCGAGCCCGATCGGCGGCTCGACGCGCGCGGCTGCGTGGTCGCGCCGGGGCTGGTCGACCTGGCCGCGCGCCTGCGCGAGCCCGGCCACGAGCACGAGGGCATGCTCGAGAGCGAGCTCGGCGCGGCGGCGGCCGGCGGCGTGACCAGCCTGGTCTGCCCGCCCGACACCGATCCGCCGCTCGACGAGCCGGGGCTG
>CAZFET010000256.1:0-5278 GCA_964517545.1 uncultured Burkholderiaceae bacterium | reverse complement strand
AGCAGATTTATCTCTGTCATACGCATGGAAAAGGTATTGGAAATAAATCTAAAATAAAAAAGGGTAAATAGTTTTAATAGGGTAAGAAGGGTAAAAGGTTAACCTTCTGAAACTTTTTAACCTTCTGAAACTTTTTGACCTTTTGAAACTTTTTTAAAGATGGAGGTCTTATGAGCGAAAAACTTGAGTTAAAGATAATTATTACAGTTTTGAGCATGCTTTTTGTAGGAATTGTTCTGGCAGGTATTATGACCATGCTTATAGAAAAATCAACTCTATATGGCATTACTGAAGAAAATTCAAAGACCACCGCTGCTATTCTTACAAAGAATATTGAGAGGACCATGATAGAGAACAGGCCTGATCTTACAAAGGAACTTGTAGAGGGCATCAGGGGCGTTGGCGGTATAGAGGATATTCGTATAATAAATTTTGAGGGCCGGGAGGCCTTTAAAAAAGATTCGCCGGCAGAAGAAGCTGCCACCATAAAGAAGCTGATAGATACGAATATTCCGATCATAAGAAAAGATGCAAAAAAGTTTGTTCTTTACAAACCCCTCGAAAATACTTCTTCGTGCAAGGGCTGCCATGCCCAGGAAGGAGCTCTCCTCGGCGCGGTAAAGGTCTCGCTGTCTATCGAGAAAGAATATGATAAGGCGATGAAATCAATAGTAACCGTAATCATACTGACCGTTTTGGGAGCTCTCGGTTTCAGCCTGGTGCTGTGGTTCATGCTCAGGAAGATGATTATAGTGCCTGTAAAGGCGATAGAGATGGCAGCCTCGAGGCTGGCGGAGGGGGACCTCTCATTTGAGACAGATATAAAGGGCAAGGATGAGATTGCCAGGCTCAGCCAGTCTGTAAAGGAGGCTATTGGTTCCCTGGGAAGGATACTTCAGAGGATTAAAGACGTCTCGGTAAGAATCTCACGCGTAGCCGGGAATGTTGAAAAGGATTCCAAAAAAGTTGTGGACGGAACCCAGCTTGAGGCAGAGGCAGTAGCTGATATTTCGAGTTCTGTTGAACAGCTGAATGCCGCTATTTCAGAGATTACCGAGAGCACGGAGGGGCTTGCCGCATCTACGGAAGAGACAGCAGCCTCGATGGATGAGATTGCTACGAGCATAGGGCAGGTGACAAACAGCACCCATGACCTCTTTGGCTCTGTTGAGGCAACGTCATCTTCGATTGAGGAGCTTTCTGCCACAATAAAAGAAGTGGCGCAGAATGCTGACAATCTTTCAGGCATAACCGATGAAACCCTTTCAGCGATAGAAGAGATAGCATCTTCTGTAAAAGAGGTTGAACTGAACGCGAAGGAATCGGCAAAGTTATCCGAAAAGGTCATGACCGAGGCCTCCACATTCGGCATGACGTCCATAGAAAAAACAATAGACGGGATGAAAAATATAAAATTTTCAGTTGAAAAGACAAATGAATTTATAAAGAAACTTGGCGGCAGGTCTGAAGAGATAGGGAAGATCCTTAATGTGATAGATGAGATTACAGACCAGACGACGCTCCTTGCCTTGAATGCAGCGATACTCGCTGCTCAGGCAGGAGAGCACGGCAAGGGATTTTCAGTTGTTGCAGATGAGATAAAGGACCTTGCCGAAAGGACGGCCTTTTCAACCCAGGAGATAGGCTCTCTGATACAATCTGTTCAACAGGAGGTAAAAGGAGCGGTCCATGCAATGGGGGAAGGGCTGATATCTGTTGAAGACGGCTTTAAACTTTCAAAAGAGGCATCTGATGCGTTAAAGAAGATTCTTGACAGTTCCAGAAAATCTTCAGAGATGGCATTCTCCATAGAGCGCTCTACGGGAGAACAGACAAAGTCAGTAAGGCTGGTTTCAGAGGCCATGGAACGCGTTAAGGGCATGACAGGCCTGATTGCCAAGGCAACATCAGAGCAGTCAAAAGGCATATCCCTGATAATGAATGCAACAGAAAAGATGAGGGATATATCCCAGCAGGTCAAGACAGCAACAGAAGAACAGGCAGTAAACAGCAAGCATATCTCGCAGGCTATCGAGATAGTCTCTGACAAGAGTCAGCAGATTTCAAGGGCCATCTATGAGCAGAAGATAGGTTCGAACCAGATATGGAATTCCATAGAGAAGATTAAAGAGATTCCAAAAGGAAACCGCGACCTTGCATTTAATGTGAATAATTCCTTAAGGGCGCTGCTTAAGGATGCGGAGTTGATAGATACGGAAATAAAGAGATTCAAGTTTTCTGACGAAAAAGGCAAAGGCATAATAAGATTTGGAGTTGTGCCGCTGGAATCTCCTGCAGAGATGTTCATAAAGTTCACTCCGCTGGCAGAGTATCTTAGCAAGAAACTTAACTGGAAGGTTGAACTGAAAGTGGCCATTGATTTTGAGGAAGCAGTAAGCGATATAGGCAAGAACATAACACAGATATGCTATATGACGCCGTCTACTTATATAGAGGCTCATCACAAATATGATGTCGCCGTGATTGCAAAGGCACTGAGAGATGGCAAGCCTTATCAGCACTCTGTTATAGTCGTAAGGGCAGATAAAAATATTAATTCAGTAGAAGATTTAAGGGGCAAGACCTTTGCCTTTGGAGACTCTCATTCAACATCAAGCCATATTGTCCCAAGGGCTATGCTCCGTGAGGCAGGTATACACGTGAAAGACCTTAATTACTACAACTTCCTCGGCCATCACGATGATGTTGCAAAGGCGGTGCTCAAAGGTGATTTTGATGCAGGCGGTATGATGGAGACTACTGCATACAAGTTCAGGGATCAGGGCTTAAAGTTTCTAAAGGTCTCGGAAAATATCCCTGAATTTAATATATGCGTTAATAAATCAGTGGGCAAGGAAGAGGCATCCCGCCTGAGGTCTGCCTTGACCGAGCTGACCGATCCGTCTCCGGAAAACCGGCGCATACTTGAGTCCATAACCAAGAGCTATACGGGTTTCATTGAGGCGAGGGATGAGGATTATGATAATATAAAGGCGATGATGTCAAAGCTGGGGATGCTGTCATGATAAAGATAAGACATTCGCTCGCAGTGAGTTTTATAGCCATAGTAGTAATCGTACTTTTTGTCGGACAGGGAGGAATGAGTCTATGGTATCTTCTTGGCCCGTGGAAGGGGTCGCTTAATGACGGGCTGAAAGAGAAGATAAAGATAGCCGGCTCTTTTGTTGCAAATTCTGCCGCCAGCTCTATAACTACGTTTAATTTTGACTATCTTGATCTTTGCATGGAGGGGCTGAGCAAGGACGAAGACATACTCTCAATAAAGGTTACCGATAAAGAAGGGAAAGTCCTGAAGGAAAAGGTGATACGGACCGAGGAAAGGGGAGAAACCATTAATCCCTTTTTTATTCCATGGAAAAATGTGATGCATCTGCCGATTATTTCTTCAGGGGAAAAGCTCGGGAAGATTGAGATATATTACTCAGGCATGAGGGTTAATGAGACCTTGGGTAATATCCTGAAGATTACGCCGTTTCTTCAGGGAGTAATCTTTACGCTGCTTATCTATGCCCTTTATTATTTTTTCCAGAAAAAGGTTGGAAGGCCTATTGAAATGCTTAACGAAAAGATAAAAAAGGCAACGGCAGGCGACCTGACCGTAGAGGTCCCGGAATTTGGAGCTAATGAGATCGGCAGCATTGCAAAGGGGTTCAGTTTTCTTATTGACAGGCTGGCTTCCACGTTAAATAAGCTGGGTTCTATCTCCGGGAATGTCTCAATGGCTATAGACCAGTTGAACCTTACATTCAAGAATGTTACACAGGGAACCCGGAGGCAGGGCGAATCAATCAATGCCTCAGCAGCCTCTATAAAACAGGCAAAGAGTTCTCAGGACCATATAACAGAGGACACCGGAAAACTGATAGATTTTTCCAATGAGAATGTGACATCGCTGCTCGAGATGAAGGCCACGGCAGATGAGATTGCCGCCAGCACAGGCAAGCTGTTTAAGGCTACGGAAGACGCTTATTCCGTAGTCGCTGAAATGACCCAGACTGCCAAAATGATTGCAGCCAACACAGAAGAGACATCTGCGGCTGTGGAGGATACCTCAGCCGCTATCGAAGAGATAAATGCATCAGTAAAGGAGGTTGAAAACAGTGCGAAGGAATCCGCTGCACTGGCCTCAAAGGTCACAGAGGTGGCATCAGAAGTCGGGATGATGTCTGTTGTTGATGCAGTCGAAGGCATGGAAAAGATATCCGAGGAGGTAAAACATTCATCAGAGATAATAACCCGTCTCGGCACAAGGTCAGCAGATATAGAAAAAATTCTTTCTGTTATAAAAGATGTGACAGAACAGACAAACCTACTCAGCCTGAATGCAGCTATACTGGCTGCACAGGCCGGAGAGTACGGCAAGAGCTTCTCTGTTGTTGCTGATGAGATAAGAGCGCTCAGCGACAGGACTGCGTCATCTACAAGGGATATATCCAATATTATCAAAACAATACAGTCAGAGATATCAGAGGCAGTAAAGTCAATAGATTCAGGTATGCGCAGGGTTAACGAGGGCGGCTCAATGGTTTTTAAGGTTGGGGATGCACTAAGGGAGACGCTGTTGGCGTCAGAGCAATCTGCCGATATGTCGCGGTCCATAGAGAGGGCCACAGAAGAGCAGGTGAAGGGACTAAAACAGGTTGCACTTTCAATAGAAAATATCAAGAGGATGATGGAGCAGGTCGCAAAGTCAACACAGGAACAGCAGCAGGGGACAGCTCATCTGCTCGAGAGCGTCAGCGATGTAAAGGATGCTGCTGATATTGTTAAGCAGGGAACCGAAGAAGAGGCTGCAAGCATTAAGATGATATCAAAAAATCTTGAACTTGCTGATGAACGGATAAAAAAGATAGGGCAGTCAACATCAAATCAGCAGAAGATGAACGAAAATGTTACTGCTGCGATAGAGCAGATAAAAATCGTAGGGATGACTATTACAAGGGATGTTGAGGATGTATCTCTCTCATTAACAACGCTGCATGATGAAATTGAGCTGCTCAAAAAGGAGATGGAGTCATTCAAAACAGATGATAGGGCTATTGGCAGGGAAGAGGGATAGATGGAAAAGTTTGCTGTTTTCAGCATAGGTGACGAAAATTTCGGTGTTGGTATCAACAGGGTTGTCGAGATACTGAAATCACAGAAGATTTATTCTCTCCCTGAACTTCCTGATTTTCTTTCAGGTGTCATAAATGTCAGGGGCGAGGTGATACCTCTGCTGGACCTCAGGCTGCGTTTCGGCGTTCATACACCTGCA
>CAZFET010000255.1:0-5280 GCA_964517545.1 uncultured Burkholderiaceae bacterium | reverse complement strand
AGAGGGACTCGACCACCGCGTCGCCGAGCTGCGCGCGCGCGTCGTCGAGCGCGATGGCGAGGCTGTCGATCGGCAGCACGGGGCGCTCGGTGCCGAACGCGAAACCCTGCGCCACCGCACACGCGGTGCGCAGCCCGGTGAAGGCGCCGGGGCCGCGGCCGAAGGCGAACGCATCGACGTCGCGTGGCGCGAGGCCGCGCGCGCGCAGCAGCTCCAGCGCGGCCGGGATCAGGCGGGCCGACGCGCGCGCGCCGCCGGGCTCGTCGAGCAGGTCCACCGCATCGCCAAGCACCAGCGCGAGCGCGAGGCGCTCGGTCGACGTGTCGAAGGCGAGCAAGGTGGCGGAGGTCACCGCCGCAGTGTAGCGACGCGCCCGGCGCGGCCCTGTCCGTGCGGGCCGTGCGCGGACAGTGCGCGGCCCGTGCGCAGCCCAATCCGCGCGGCCCTTGCGCGCCCGGTGCGCGCCCGGTGCACGCCCTTGTCTGCCCGCTCCCGCGCGGCCCGTCGCGATCGCGTGCGAAGATGATCCGCATGCGTCGCGCACCTGCTTCATTCGTGCTGTCGATCGCGCTGGCGGTCGGTGCGCGAGCCGCCGCGGCGCCGCGCGAGCTGCCGTCCGAGGTGATCGAGTCGCTGCAGCGGGCGAGCGTGCCGCCCGACGCGCTCGCGGTCGCCATCCAGGAGGCCGGCGGCGCGGTGCGCGTGGCGCATCGCGCGCAGCAGCCGGTGAACCCGGCCTCGCTGGCCAAGCTCGCCACCACCTACGCCGCGCTCGACCTGCTCGGGCCGGCCTACACCTGGACCACGCCGGTCTGGCTCGACGGCACCGTGCGCGACGGCGTGCTCGACGGCCGCCTGGTCATCCAGGGACGCGGCGACCCCAAGCTCGTGACCGAGCGGCTGTGGCTGCTGCTGCGGCGCGTGCGCGCGCTCGGCGTGACCGAGGTGCGCGGCGACATCGTGCTCGACCGCAGCGCCTTCGTCGTGCCCGATCGCTCGCCCGCCGAGTTCGACGGCGAGCCGTTCCGGCCGTACAACGTGCAGCCCGACGCGCTGCTGGTGAACTACAAGTCGCTGCTGCTGACCTTCACGCCCGACCCGGCGCGTGGTATCGCGGCCGTGGCGGCCGAGCCGCCGCTGGCCGGCGTGCGCGTCGACGCGACGGTGCCGCTGGCCGACGGCCCGTGCCTCGACTGGCGCTCGGCGTTGCGTGCGGAGTTCGCCGATCCGTCGCAGGTCCGCTTCGCGGGTGCGTTCCCGGCCGCGTGCGGCGAACGCTCGTGGGCGGTGGCCTACGCCGACCCGAAGAGCTTCAACGCGCGCGCGATCGAGGCGCTGTGGCGCGAGCTCGGCGGGCTGCTGTCGGGCGCCGTCGTCGACGGTCGTGCGCCGGCGGGCGTGAAGCCGAGCTTCGAGCTCGCGTCGCCGACGCTGGCCGAGGTGGTGCGCGAGATCAACAAGTTCAGCTCCAACGCGATGGCGCAGCAGCTGTACCTCACGCTCGGGCTCGAACGCCGCGGCGCCGGCACGCCGGAGGCCGCGCGCGAGGTGCTGCGGCAGTGGCTGATCGAGCACGCGGGCGAGGCCGCCGCCGAGGCGGTGCTCGACAACGGCTCGGGCCTGTCGCGCGATGCGCGCATGAGCGCCGCGCTGCTGGCGCGTCTGCTGCAGCGCGCGTGGAGCAGCGCGGTGATGCCGGAACTGGTGGCGTCGCTGCCGGTGTCGGGCCTCGACGGCACCTTGCGGCGCTCGAAGGCGCCGGCCGGGCGCGCGCACCTGAAGACCGGGTCGCTGCGCGACGTCGCGGGCATCGCCGGCTACGTGCTGTCCGACAGCGGCCGGCGCTACGTGCTGGTGGCGCTCATCCAGCACCCGAACGCCAACGCGCCGGAAGCGCGCGCCGCGCTCGATGCGCTGGTGCGCTGGACGGCGCGCGATCTCGGCGCCGCGCGCTGAGCCGTCGCTACGGCGTGTCCGGCCTCGGGCGTGTCCGGCCTCTCAAGTCGATGTGGCTCCGCCACTCGACTTGAACCCCCGCGGGGGGCGGGCCGGCAGGGCCGGCCCTGGGGGCGCTCAGAAGCGGTAGCCGACCGACACCATCACCGACAGCGGATCGAGCCGCGCGTCGATGCTCTGTCCGGTGGACAGCTTCGAGGTGGTCTTGATGAAGGTCTTGATGACGGTGGCGTCGAGGAACCAGCGATCCTTGATGGGCACCATCAGGCCGAGCTGCATCGACACGCCGAACGCGTCGTCCACCTTCAGCCGCGTCGGGCTGCCGCCCGGGTTGGTGAGACCGGTCAGGGTGCCCGAGCCCTCCTCGTCGAAGAAGGTCGTGTAGGTGAGGCCGACCCCCGCATAGGGCCGCACGCCGCCCGCGGCCCCGAAGCGGTACTGCGCGAACACCGTCGGCGAGAGCTGCTTGACCTTGCCGATCCGCCCCACGCCCGCGATCGCGCCGTCGCCGACGACGTCGTGCTCGTAGGGCGTGCCGATGAAGGCCTCGACCGAGAGGTGGTAGCGATAGAAGTAGGTCGCCGAGATCATCGGCGCGCTGGCCGACTTCACGTCGATGCGCGTGTTGGGCAGGCTCGGCGCGCTGAGCGTGCCGGAATCGACCTGCGGCGCGATGTGGTTGACGCCGGCCTTGACGAGCCAGCTGCCGGCGCCCTGCGCCGAAGCGGCGCCGGCGGCGAGCGCCGCGGCGGCGGCGATGACGATGCGCAGGTGGTTCACAGCCAGCCCCTCCGGATCATCTGCTCGGCCACGTACTGCGCGAGCAACTGGTAGCCGTAGGGCGTGGGGTGCACGCCGTCGGCGAACTGGTAGCGCGAGGTGTCGCCCGGGATCAGCGTCGCCGCGCTGCACGCGAGCGAGCCGAGCTGGGCCACCGCGAGGTCGCAGGCCGGCACGGTGACGTTGGCGATGCCGTACTGCGCCGGGCTGGCCGCCTGGTTCTGGCTCTGCGTGAAGGCATCGACCAGCAGCACCGGCGGCGCGTTGCCGAGCCCCGCGGCGAGCTGCTGGTTGAAGGTGGCCGACATGGTGAGGATCAGCCCCTGCGTCTGCGCGTCCAGCGAGTACGCGAACGGCGTCTTGCTCACGTCGGGCAGGTTGACCACCACCACGCGCTGCGCGCCGCGCGCCACCACGAGGTTCTGCACGTAGGCGGCGAGCTCGGCGCCGGCCTGCCCCATCGCGGTGACGGCGGCGGTGGCCGCGGCGGTGGGGTCGCCGCCCGCGCCGACCGTGGCCTGCAAGGTGGCGAGGTTCATGAACACGTCGTTGCCGCCGGCCAGCACGAGCACCAGGTCGTCGGCCGCGAAGGTGCCGCCGGCCGCCGCGAGGTGGCGGTTCATCTGGTTGATCACCGGGTCGGTGATCTGGCCGAGGTAGCCCTGCGTGTTGCCGAGCGCGAGCAGCGCCTTGTTGGCCGGGCCGATCGGGTTGGTGACGCGCGCGCCGCCTTGCGCATAGCCGAAGCAGCCGGCGACGTTGGTGATCGGCGCCGCCAGCGCGGCGAGCGGGCCCGACGCCTCGAGACCGGTCTGGGCGGCGCACGGTGCGGCGACGCCGGCCTGCGAGGCCAGGCGCTCGACCCAGATCTTCGCGTCGGCGCCGTTGACGGTGTACTTGCCGCCGCCTTGTGCCGCGATGCCCGGCGTGCGGTAGCTGCCGACGTCGCTCAGGCTGTCGCCGAACACCACCATCTTCGAGTAGCGGACCCGCGGCGACTGGTCGCCGTCCCCGCCGCCGCCGCAGGCCGCGAGCAGCAATGCCGCCGCGAGACCCAAGCCCCAGTTGCGCATCCGTGCCATGCAGTCCCCTCCTCGGGAGCGAAAACCCGGCGAACGCCGCAATCGAACGGGCGTTCGCTTTTGCCCGGGGGACTATACGGGCGGCATGTCGCGCGCCCGCCGGGGGTTTGCCCGAGCGGCGCGCGGCGCGCGACGCTCAGAACGGGTTGTTGCGCGCGCGCGTGTCGGCCAGGGTCGTGAGCCGGTTGTGGCCGCCGTAGCTCAGGTGCGTGGCATCGGCCCACAGCCAGGTGCTGTCGCTGGCGCCGCTCACGAGCGTCGCGGTGGTACACGCCGGAGGCGCGGTCGCGCAGGCCACCTGCGTGACGTTGTTGAAGCCGTTGAAGGCGGGGTTGCGGCTGATCACCTGCACCATCTCGTCGGCCAGCACGAGGCCGATGCGACGCCCGTCGTTGATGATGTCGGCGCGCAGGCCGCTGTTGAACGCGTCGGTCAGCTCTGCCAGCGCCTTCTTCCGCCCCGGCGTGGCGGTTTCCTCGGCGATCGCGAACGGCGACAGCCCGAGGTCGGGCACGGTGACGATCAGCACCCGGCCGCCGGCCTGCGCGACGCGGTTGACCTGCGCGGCCAGCGCCTTGCCGCGATTGCGCAGTTCGGCCTTCGCGCCGTCGAGGCCCAGGGTCGCGAACTGCCCGTAGACCTCGAGGATGTCGTGCTGCCCGGCGAGGATGGTGACCAGGTCCTTCGCGCCGAAGCCGGTGCCGCCGGCCAGGTGCGTGTCGATCTGCGCGGCCACGTCGGCCTGCTTGGCGGCCGGCGCGGCGTACAGGGTCGCCAGCCGCGTGAAGCCGGCCGGGTTGCACTGCGGGAACGCGAAGCCGAAGCCGGTGGCCAGCGCCTGCACCCAGTTGGGCCGCACGGTGCAGGAGAACGCGCCGTTCGCGTCGAGCCCGTTGATGCCCCAGTTGCGGCCGTCGGCGCCGATCACGCTGGTCTCGTCGCCGAAGGCGAGGATGCGCTCGGGCCGGAAGGGGTCGAGCAGGTCGCCGCCGCCGCAGCCGGCGGCCAGCGCGGCGGCCGCCAGCGCCAGGGCGCCGATGCTGCGACGCGATGCCTCGATGAATCTCATGTGCTCTCCATGCTGTGGGGGCGGGCCGCCGGGCGGGCCTCAGGCCGCGGCGGCGCGACGCAAGCGGTCGCGCACGCCGTCCCAGGCGGCGTCGGCCGGCGGCTCCTCGACCCAGATCAGATGCCGGCCTTCGTCGTCGAGTTCGCGCAGCACCGCGTACAGCTCCTGCGCGGCGGCCGCGGCATCGGCCGGCATCGGCCGGTGGCGGATGCCGCCGCCGAGCGCCGCGGAGGGCCGGACGGAGCGCGAATATACCGCCAGCTTCAGCGCGCCCGCGTCGCGGCCCAGCACCTCGAGCGCGGCGCGCAACTGTGCGGCGCTCATCAGGCGCACCCGCGCGCGCGGCGCGTAGTGCGCCTCGAGCGTGCCCGACGCGCGCGGCGCCTGCGCGTC
>CAZFET010000254.1:0-5299 GCA_964517545.1 uncultured Burkholderiaceae bacterium | reverse complement strand
CGCGGTCGGCGCGCGCGACGTGCGTGCGGCGCGCTCAGCGCGGCCTGCGCGGCGTGCGCGGCGTGCGCGGCCGGGGCCGCGGCGGCGCGCGGTGCGCCGCCCGTGGCAGCGGCCGCGTCACGTCGGCCAGCAGCAAGGTCGCCTGCACCAGGTCTTCGACCGCCTCGTCGGCGTCGGCGGGCGGCTCGAGCGACTCGATCGCCTCCAGCAGTGCGTCGGCGTCCTCGAGGTCGTCGGGGTCGAGGTGCCGGTACAGCAGCGCGAGCGCTTCGACGACGGCCGGCTCGTCGCGGTCGGTAAGCGCCGGGAAGTGCTCCATCGCCGTCGCGAACCCGGCCACCCAGCCGAGCACCACGTCCGACGGCGACGCATCGGGGTCGAGCTCGAACACCCACGGGTCGAACCAGCGGCGCGCCGAGATCGCCGCGTCGAGTTCGGCGCGCCGCTTGCGCACGAGCGCGTGCAGCCGGCTCGCGTCGAGGCCGCGCGGCAGCGGGCGCGCGTCGACGTCGGTCACCAGCGGCAGCCAGGCGTCCTCGCGCAACGCGGGTTGCTGCAGCAGCACGCCGACGAGGAAGCCGTCGAGCGCGCTCACGTCCAGCGGCTCCAGCGGCGGCGGCACCGCATCGAGCCACGACTGCAGCTCGTCGATCTCAGCGTCGGAGAACGAGGAGGAGGACGGGGCAGGACGTCGCGCGGCGCTCATGCGCGGATTGTGGCGCGCGGGTGCGAAGGCCAGGACGGGATCCGTGGCGCGCGGGTGCGCAAGGGCTCAAGGGCGCAAGGGCGCAAGGCGCCGCGCGCCGTTCGTATCATCGACTCGATGCTCACGCTCGATGCCGTCGCCACCGCCGCCGCGTTGCCGTGGCGCGCCCTCGCCGACGCCGTGGCCGCGACGCTCGCCGACCAGTCCGCCGGCCGTGCGCACGTGCCCGAGCGCTTCGTGCTGCCGATCGACGACGGGCGCGCGGCGTGGTTCGTGATGCCCGCCTGGCTCGATCGCGGAGCGGGCGACATCGCGATGTGCAAGCTCATCACGTTTCACGGCGACAACCCGTCGGCCGGCCGGCCCGCGATCCAGGGCGACGTGATCGTGGTGCGCGCGTCCACGGGCGAGCGCCTCGCCGTCGTCGACGGGCCGACGGTGACCGCGCGCCGCACCGCGGCCGTGAGCGCGCTGGCGGCCGAGCGTCTGGCGCCGCGGCGCGGCCCGCTGCTGCTGATCGGCGCGGGCGTGCAGGGGCGCGCCCACGCGCAGGCCTTCGCGGCCGTGCTGGGTGTGCGCGAGGTGCTCATCGCGTCGCGCAGCGAGGCGTCGGCGCGACGGCTCGCCGACGAGCTCGCGCTGGACGGCCTCGAGGCGCGCGTCGCGGCCGATCTCGGCGCGGCGCTCGCGCAGTGCCCGCTCGTGGTCACCGCCACCACGGCGGCGCAGGTCTGCCTCGACGGGCCGCTGCGCGACGATGCGTTCGTGGCCGCGGTCGGCTCGTTCAAGCCGACCATGATCGAGCTCGCCCCCGCGCTCACGCGCGACATCGCCGCGCGCGGGCGCCTCGTCGTCGACAGCGACGCCGCGCGCCACGAAGCCGGCGACCTGCTGCAAGCCGGCATCGACGTCGCCGCGGTCCCGACCCTGCCCGACGTGCTGCGGGCACCCGCCGCGCCGCCGCGCGGGCCCGTGCTCTTCAAGAGCTGCGGCTGCGCGACCTGGGACCTCGCTGCCGCGCGCTGCATCGCGTCGGCGATCGGACGGCGCACGTAGCGCTCCTTGTCAGTCCCTACAACTTGGGATGGCTGCCCCGCCGCGCGCTGCCTAGAGTGCGCGCGAAGCTGTCACACGGAACCCGACGAACGGCGGTGCGGGTCCCGGCCCCGCCCGGGGTTCGGGGCGGCGAAGGTCCCAACGACGTCCTATCCAGGACTTCACAGCCCATCCTCGCGGATGGGCTTTTTTTTTCCCGCCGGCTCGTCCGTCACCGCGCGCTTGACGCGTCACCGTTTGGTGACTAATGTCGAGTCACCTTTTGGTGACAAGGAGCGCGACATGGAACGGAGAAGCTTCATCCGGCTGGTCGGCGGCGGCGCCTTGGCCCTCGGTGCGGGCACGCTCGGGGGCTGCAGCACCGACTACCCGGCCGAAGCGGTGGCCGCATGGCGCGGCCCGGGGAACGAGCCCGACGCTCGGAAGTGGGCGTTGGCTCACGCCATCCTCGCGCCCAATTCGCACAACCGCCAGCCATGGGTGGTCGATCTGCGCGAGCCGAACGCCATCCGGCTCCACGTCGATCGTGAGCGCCTGCTTCCGCAGACGGATCCGTGGTTCCGGCAGATCGTCGTGAGCCAGGGCACCTTCCTCGAACTGCTGCTGATGGCGCTGGCCGAGCGGGGCGTCGCGGCGCGCGTCGAGCTGTTCCCGGACGGCGAGTTCGCGGCGCGGGTGGTCGACGACCGGCCCGTCGCCCGCGTGAGCTGGACACCCGGTGCCGCGCCGCCGCCGCGCGATCCGCTGTTCGCGCAGGTCCTGCGCCGGCGCACCGCCAAGGTCGGCTACGACACGGCGCGCCGCGTCGATCCGGCGCACGTGCGCGCGCTCGGCGACGCGATGCCGGCCGGGGCGCCGCCGCACCTCGCGTGGGGCGCGACGAGCGACGACGCGCGACTGCCCGCGCTGCGCCGGCTGTGCATCGACTCGGCCCGGGTCGAGGTCGGCACCGCGCGCACCGCGCTCGAGAGCTCGCGGCTCATGCGCATCGGGCCGACGGAGATCGCGCGCCATCGCGACGGCATCGCGATGATGGGCGTGATGCCGCGCGTCGCGTCGGCGCTCGGGCTGTTCGACCGCGAGCGGGCGCCCGAGCCGGGCAGCTCGACCTTCGAGCAGGTGATGAAGCTCTTCGTGGAGCACGCCGACACCGCCATGGGCTTCGTCTGGATCACCACCGACGCACCGGCCGGCGCGACCCGCAGCGCCGAGGTGTGGGCCGGCCGCGCCTACGTGCGGCAGCAGCTGCAGGCCACGGCGCTCGGCCTGCAGATGCACCCCATGAGCCAGGCGCCGCAGGAGTTTCCCGAGATGAAGCCGCACTACGACGCGCTGCGCCGGCTCGTGCTCGGACCCGACGCCGCAGGCGCGCGCGTGGTGCAGATGTTCAGCCGCATCGGCTACTGCGCCGACCAGCCGCACACGCCGCGCCGGCCCGTGAGTGACATCATTCGCGCGTGAGTTCGCAAGACGCTGCCGCGCCACGCCGGCACCCGCACCCGCCCGCGCACCCGGTCGAGGCCGCCGCGGGTCGGCCGGCGCGCGACCGGGCCGCCACCGAGGAGCGCATCCTCGCGGCCGTCGGCGCAGTGCTGGCACGCGACGGCTTCGGCGGCATTGGCGTGAACGCCATCGCGCGCGAGGCGGGTGTCGACAAGGTGCTGATCTACCGCTACTTCGGCGGCCTGCCCGAGCTGCTGCGCGCGTGGGGCGGCAGCGGCCGCTTCTGGCCCAGCGTGACCGAGCTGCTGGGCGACGAGCCCCAGCGCCTCCTCGGCCTGCCCGAGCCCGAGCGCTTCGCGGCATTCTTCGAGCACTTCATCGACGGCCTGCGCGCGCGGCCGATGACGCTGGAGCTGCTGGCCGCCGAAGTGGTCGAGCGCAACGATCTCACCGCCATCCTCGAGACCGAGCGCGAGCAGTGGGGCGAGGAAGCCGCGCGCGTGCTCGGCGGGCCGGCGTTCGCGACCAGGCCCTGGCTGCTCGACGTGACCCTGATGCTCGTGGGCGGCGTGCAGTACCTGCTGGTGCGCAGCCGCAAGATCCGCGTATTCGGCGGCGTCGACATCCGCAGCGACGAAGGCTGGGCGCGCCTGAAGGCCTCGATCCGCTCGATGGCGCTCGAGCTGCTGAAGCCACTAGACTGATTGCATCGCAGTCCTTTCCCCGGAGACACACGCCATGGGCGCTCCCGAAGCCTTCACCGCCACCACCGACGTCACGCACTGGATCGGCGGGCGCCGCGTCGCCGGCACCGGCGGCCGCCGGCAGCCGGTCTACAACCCCGCCACCGGCGCCGTCGCGCGCCAGGTCGCGCTGGCCTCGGCCGACGACGTGGCCGCCGCGGCGGCCGCCGCGAAGGCGGCGTTCCCCGCGTGGGCCGACACGCCGCCGATCCGCCGCGCGCGCGTGCTCAACGCCTTCCTCGCGCTGCTCAACCAGCAGCGCGACACCCTGGCCGCGATGATCACGGCCGAGCACGGCAAGGTGTTCACCGACGCGCAGGGCGAGGTCACGCGCGGCATCGAGATCGTCGAGTTCGCGTGCGGCATCCCGCAGCTGCTCAAGGGCGACTTCACCGACCAGGTCTCCACCGGCATCGACAACTGGACCCTGCGCCAGCCGCTCGGCGTGGTGGCGGGCATCACGCCGTTCAACTTCCCGTGCATGGTGCCGTGCTGGATGTTCCCGGTGGCCATCGCCTGCGGCAACACCTTCGTGCTCAAGCCGAGCGAGCGCGACCCGTCGCCGTCGCTGTTCATGGCCGAGCTGCTGCAGCAGGCGGGCCTGCCCGACGGCGTGTTCAACGTCGTGCAGGGCGACAAGGTCGCGGTCGACGCGCTGCTCGCGCACGCCGACGTCAAGGCGCTGAGCTTCGTCGGCTCCACGCCGATCGCGCAGTACATCTACGAGACCGGCGCGCACCACGGCAAGCGCGTGCAGGCGCTGGGCGGCGCGAAGAACCACATGGTCGTCATGCCCGACGCCGACCTCGACCAGGCGGTCGACGCGCTCATCGGCAGCGCCTACGGCTCGGCCGGCGAGCGCTGCATGGCCATCAGCGTGGCCTTGCTGGTGGGCGACGTGGGCGAGCGCATCGTGGCGAAGCTCGCCGAGCGCGCGAAGGCGCTCAAGGTGAAGAACGGCATGGAGCTCGACGCCGAGATGGGCCCGATCGTCACGCGCCAGGCGCTCGACCGCATCGAGGGCTACATCGCGCAGGGCGTGGCCGAAGGCGCCCAGCTCGTGGTCGACGGCCGCGGCCGCAAGGTGCCGGGGCACGACAAGGGCTTCTTCACCGGCGGCACCCTGTTCGACCACGTCACGCCCGCCATGAAGATCTACAAGGAGGAGATCTTCGGCCCGGTGCTCGTGTGCGTGCGCGCGAAAGACTTCGCCGAGGCGGTGCAGCTGGTCAACGACCACGAGTACGGCAACGGCGTCGCCTGCTTCACCCGCGACGGCAACGTCGCGCGCGAGTTCGCGCGTCGCATCCAGGTCGGCATGGTCGGCATCAACGTGCCGATCCCGGTGCCG
>CAZFET010000253.1:0-5322 GCA_964517545.1 uncultured Burkholderiaceae bacterium | reverse complement strand
CGGTGCGCGACGTCGCCCTCGCCGCGGCGAGCCACGAGGCCGCGCGCCTCGGTCCGGCCGATCTCGTGCTGATCGCGCTCAAGGGCCCGGCGCTCGCCGACGCCGCAGCGTCGCTCGGCCCGCTCGTGGCACCGCACACGGTGATCGTGCCGATGATGAACGGCGTGCCGTGGTGGTTCCTGCGCTTCGGGCCGCGGCCGAGCGACGTGCCGCTCGCGAGCGTCGACCCGAGCGGCGCGATCGACCGCGCGCTGCCGCTGCCGCAGGTGCCGGGCGCCGTGGGGCACATGAGCTGCAGCACCGCCGGGCCGGCGCACGTGGTGCACTTCATGGGCGATCGGCTGATCGTCGGCGAGCCGGCCGGCGGCGCCAGCGAGCGCGTCGCGCGGGTGGCCGACGCGCTGGCCGGCGCCGGCTTCAGCGTCGAGCGCAGCAGCGACGTGCGGCGCGACATCTGGTTCAAGCTGTGGGGCAACATGACCATGAACCCGGTGTCGGCGCTGACCGGCGCCAGCTGCGACCGCATCCTCGACGACCCGCTGGTCGCCGCCTTCATGCTGCGCGCGATGGCCGAGGCGGCCGCGATCGGGGCACGCATCGGCTGCCCGATCGAGCAAAGCGGTGAAGAGCGCATGGCCGTGACGCGCAAGCTCGGCGCCTTCAAGACCTCGATGCTGCAGGACGCCGAGACCGGCCGCCCGCTGGAGCTCGACGCGCTGGTCAGCGCGGTGCGCGAGATCGGCACGCGCGTCGGCGTGCCGACACCCGAGATCGACACCTTGCTGGGGCTGGCGCGGCTCATGGCGCGCGGCCGCGGGCTGTATGCCTGAGCAGGGGTCGGCGCTGTCTTGAGCCGGTCGCGAGGAATCGGCTACGCTCGCGGCGTGGACGTCCTGCAACTCGATGTCTCCGGAAGGCCGCAGGCCTGGATCACCGCGAAGGAAGCGGCGGTGCTCTACGCCAGCGACGGCATCGCGTGGACGCTGGGCGATCCCTTCACCGTGCTGCGCGGCGGCATCCAGCGGCTGACGGGCCGGCAGTCGCGCATCGAGGTGCACCCGATCGTCGCGGTGCGCGGCGCAGTGCCCAGCCGCGCCTGGCGCACCACCCCCGCGCTCAGCAACCCGAAGCTGTTCGCGCGCGACCGCCGCGTGTGCGCCTACTGCGGCGGGCAGTTCGTGTTCGACGAGCTGACGCGCGAGCACATCGTGCCGGTCTCGCGCGGCGGCAACGACAGCTGGATGAACTGCATCACCGCCTGCCGGGCCTGCAACGGCCGCAAGGGCAACCGGCTGCCCGAGGAAGCGCGCATGACCCTGCTGTACCTGCCCTACGTGCCGAGCCTGCACGAGGACATGATCCTGCGCGGCCGCCGCATCCTCGCCGACCAGATGGACTTCCTGCTGGCCAGCGTGCCGCGGCACAGCCGGCTGCACGGGTAGCGGCGCGCGAACCGTCGCTTACATGACCTGCGTCGAGTCCGGGCAACATCGCCCGTGACAAGATGCGTCAACGTGCGGCGCCGGACACCCGTTGCGCCGACATCCCCGATGGAGAACACGATGAAGAAGTTGCTCATCGCCGCCGCGGCGGCAGCCCTGGCGGCCTGTTCGACCACCAGCCCCGACGTCATCCAGCGCGGCGACGCGCAGCGCCTGTCGCAGGTGCAGGACGCGGTGGTGCTGAGCGTGCGGCCCGTCACCGTCGAAGGCAGCCAGAGCGGCGTGGGCGGCGCGGCCGGCGCCGCGATCGGCGGCATCGCCGGCTCGTCGCGCTCGAGCGGCCGCGAGGCGGTGGCGATCGGCATCCTCGGCGCCGTGGCCGGCGGCGTGGCGGGCAACGCGATCGAGCGCGCCAGCACGCGCGAAGACGCCGTCGAGATCCTCGTGCAGCTGCGCAACGGCGACCGCCGCGCGGTGGTGCAGGCCAAGGGCAACGAGACGCTCAACCCCGGCGACCCGGTGATCATCGTCACCACCGGCGGCAAGGCGCGCGTGATGAAGGCGCCGCCCGGCTCGCAGCCGGCCGCGCCGGGGTACTGGCCGAGCGCGCCCAAGCGCTGAGCCGCCGCGCGACGCCGGGCGCCGGGGCGCCCGGCGGTTCGCTTCTATAGTCTGCGGGTCCGAGCCGTCCACGACGAGGAGACCCGCATGAGCGACCGCAGCACGCCACCGTTCCGCGCCGACCACGTCGGCAGCTTCCTGCGTCCGAAGTACCTGCTCGAGGCGCGCGAGCGCAAGGCGCGCGGCGAGATCACGCCGGCGCAGCTGCGCGAGGTCGAGGACCGCGCGATCACCGAGATCGTGAGCTTCCAGCGCGGCGTCGGCCTGCAGTCGATCACCGACGGCGAGTTCCGCCGCACCTATTTCCACATCGACTTCCTCGAGCAGCTCGGCGGCGTGGTGTGCGACCCGCCGATGACCGTGAAGAAGCCCGACGGCAGCGAGGAGCTCGCGCCGCCGGTGATGCGCGTGGTGGGCAAGGTGCAGCACGCGAAGGACATCCAGCGGCCGGACTTCGAGTACCTGCAGTCGCAGATCGCGGCGCTGGCGCCGGGCGCCACGCCCAAGGTCACGATCCCGTCGCCGACCATGCTGCACTTCCGCGGCGGTCGCGCGGGCATCAGCAAGCAGCACTACCCCGAGCTCGAGCCCGCGTTCTACGAGGACGTGGCGCGCGCCTATGGCGACGAGCTGAAGTCGCTGCACGCGGCCGGCTGCCGCTACGTGCAGATGGACGACACCAACCTCGCCTACCTGTGCGACGACAAGATGCGCGAGGCCGCGCGCGCCCGCGGCGACGACCCCGACGAGCTGCCGCACCGCTACGCGAAGTTCATCAACCGCGTGGTCGCGCACAAGCCGGCCGGCATGACCCTCGCCGTGCACCTGTGCCGCGGCAACTTCAAGAGCACGTGGGCCGCGCAAGGCGGCTACGAGCCGGTGGCCGAAGCGCTGCTGACCGAGATGAACGTCGACGCCTACTTCCTCGAGTACGACGACGCGCGCTCCGGCGACTTCCGCCCGCTGCGCCACCTGCCCAAGGGCAAGACCGTGGTGCTCGGCCTGGTGACCACCAAGCTCGGCGAGCTCGAGAAGAAGGACGACCTCAAGCGCCGCATCGACGAGGCCGCGAAGTTCGCGCCGCTCGACCAGCTGTGCCTGTCGCCGCAGTGCGGCTTCTCCAGCACCGTGCACGGCAACAACATCGCGGTCGAGCAGCAGCGCGCGAAGCTCGCGCTGGTGGTCGAGACGGCGCGCGAGGTGTGGGGCTGAGCGGCCGGCGCCCGCGACCGCCCGGCTCGCTGCCGCCGCGACCGCCGGCGGCCGCCTCGCGATCGGCGGCTCCCGCGGCGGACCGGCTGAGCCGGATCCGCGCGAGCGCCCGGTCGGGTCCCATCGTTCTGCCACCGGGGTGCCGATGACGTCCGTGCCGTCCGCTGCCTCCCGCCTGTTCGGCCCGTGGGTGCGCGAGGTCGGCCCGGGCACCTTGCGCGCCGACGCGCTGGCCGGCCTGCTGGGCGCGGTGCTCGTGCTGCCGCAGGGGCTCGCGTTCGCCACCTTGGCCGGGCTGCCGCCGGAGTTCGGGCTGTACACCGCCGTGGTGCCGTGCATCGTGGCGGCGCTGTTCGGCTCGAGCCGGCACGTGATGTCGGGCCCCACCAACGCGAACTCGCTCGCGCTGATGGCGATGCTCGCGCCGGTGGCCGCGGTGGGCAGCGGCGCCTACATCGAGCTGGCGCTCGCGGTGACCGTGCTGGTGGGCGCGATGCAGCTCGCGGTGGGGCTGCTGCGGCTGGGCGGCATCGCGAACTTCATCTCGCCGGCCGCGCTGAAAGGCTTCACGTCGGGCGCGGCGCTGCTGATCGCCATCCATGCGCTGAAGGAGCTGCTCGCGCTGCGCCTGCCCGACGGACACGCCGGCGCGCTCGAACTGCTGGGGCTCGCGATCGCGCAGGCCGGCTCGTGGAGCCCGCACACGATTGCCGTCGGGCTGGTGACCCTGGGCGCCGCGCTGCTCGTGCGCGCCGTCGCGCCGCGCTGGCCCGGCATGCTGATCGCGCTGGCGGCGGGCACCTCGCTCGCGTGGGCGCTCGCCCGAGCGACGGAGCCGGCGGGCGCGACCGCGATCGCGACGGTCGGCGCGATACCGTCGCCGTGGCCGCCGTTGCACGTGCCGCGCATCGACTGGAGCACCCTGCCCGAGCTCGTGGGCCTCGCCGGCGCGCTGACCATCGTCGCGCTCGGGCAGTCGATCTCGATCGCCAAGGCGATCGGCGCGCGCTCCGGCCAGGCGATCGACGCGAACCGCGAGTTCGTCGGCCAGGGCCTGTCGAACGTGGTGGGCGGGTTCTTCTCGAGCTACGTGTCGTGCGGCTCGCTCAACCGGTCGGTGCCCAACCTCGAGGCCGGCGCGAAGACGCCGCTGGCCAGCGTGTTCTCGGCGCTGTGGCTGCTGGCGATGGTGGCGCTGTCGGCGCCGCTGCTCGCGCACATTCCGTTCGCGGCGATCAGCGCGCTGCTGCTGCTCGTGGCGTGGTCGCTGTTCGACCTCGCCGGCTGGCGCCGCCTGGCAGCGCTGGACCGCACCGACTTCCTCATCGCCGCGGCCACCGCGGTGGCCACCGTGACCCTGCGGCTGGAGATCGCCATCCTGCTGGGCACCTTGCTGTCGCTGGTGGCGCATCTGTACGTCACGTCGCATCCGGCTATGCGCACGATGGGCTTCGATTCCGACGATCCGGCGCGGCCCTTCGTCGTGCTCGACACGCCGCGCGAGGGCCTGAAGCCCGAGTGCCCGCAGCTCAAGCTGCTGCGCATGGAAGGCCCGGTGTACTTCGGCGCGGTCGCGCACGTGGGCGAGCGCCTGCGCGCGCTGCGCGAGGCCGCCGCACCCCAGAAGCACCTGCTCGTGATGAGCAAGAGCATGAACTTCATCGACCTCGCCGGCGCCGACCTGGCGCGCGACGAGCTGCGCGCGCGCCGTGCGATGGGCGGCGACCTGTACTTCCATCGTCCGCGCCCGCAGGTCGTCGAGACGTGGCAGCGCATCGGCTTCGAGCACGAGCTCGGCACCGACCACGTGTTCCCCGACAAGCGCACCGCGATCGCGACGATCGTGTCGCGACTCGACCCGGCGGTGTGCGCGACGTGCACGGCACGCGTGTTCTTCGAGTGCCCGCCACCGCCCGCGGCGGCCGAAGCCCGCACACGCACCGACGACGGTGGCCGACGGTAGACTGCGCGCATGTCCCGCTTCGCACGCTCCACGGCTTTCGCGCACGCGCCAGGCGGCCCGCGCGCGGCCGGCGCGACCGCGCGT
>CAZFET010000252.1:4837-5374 GCA_964517545.1 uncultured Burkholderiaceae bacterium | reverse complement strand
GAGCCGGTGCCGCCGCTCAGCGCGGCCACGGCCGAGGCCAACCAGCGCCTGCAGCTCGAGCGCGCGCCGGCGCCGGTGCTCGCGTCCCTGCGCTGGCCGGGCCGGCCCGAGCTGCCGGCCGGCAACCCGGCGTGGACCTACATGATCCGCCACCCGCACGGCGAGTTCGCGCTGTTCGTCGGCGAACTGCCCGACGAGGAGCGGCACCGCGCGCTGCCCTTCGAGGTGTGGGTCAACGGCGCCGAGCAGCCGCGCGGCATGGCGGCGCTGGCCAAGACCTTGTCGATGGACCTGCGCGCCAACGACGCCGCGTGGCTCGAGCTCAAGCTCGACGCGCTGGCCACCGTGGCCGAGGAGCGCTCGTTCGAGATGCCGTTCCCGCCGCACGGCGAGCGCCGCCTGTTCCCCGGCGTGGTGGCCGCCACCGCCGCCGTGGTCCGCTGGCGCTGCGAGCAGCTCGGCGCGCTGAAGTCCGGCGGGCCGACGCCGGTGCTCGACGCGATGTTCAGCCGCGACGAGCCGCGCACCGGCACCTCG
>CAZFET010000252.1:0-4827 GCA_964517545.1 uncultured Burkholderiaceae bacterium | reverse complement strand
GCGACATCGAGAACCCGGCGGCCGGCGAGTCGTTCACGCTCACCCTGAAGGAAGTGACCCTGCCCGGGCTCGACGGCGACGGCTCGAGCACGCGGCCGTGCGCCATCGGCTTTTCGGGCAACTACCCGCGCGCGCTCGACGGGCTGGCGCGCGTGCTGTCGCTCGACATGCGCGTGATCGACCCGGCGTGGATCGGCATGAAGCTGCGCAAGCTGCTCAACGTCGGCGAGCCGCTCGGCCACTTCATGGCGCCCGTGCCCGGCGAACGCCGCCAGCAGCTGTGGCCCTCGACCGTCGCCTACGTCGCGCGGCTGGTGATCCACCGCTACGCGATGCTCGGCATCCTCGACGAGGACGGCTTCCCGCTGCGCGAGATGGGCGTGCTGCAGTCGCCGTCGCGCGGCGCCGCCGATGCCGACGCCGTGGCGACCGTGGTGCCGATGGCCGGCGCGCGCTGCCCCGAGTGCGGCAACGCGACCCTGATCCACAAGGACGGCTGCGACTTCTGCACCGCGTGCGGGTACACGGGGGTGTGCGGCTAGGGCGACTCGCCGGCGTCGCCCGCGTCACGCACGATTCGGCGGCGTCTGCCGCGTGCTGGACGTTGCGGCAGTATATTGCTAGGATGCAATATATGAAGGCGACTCTTCTCGCGCGAACGAAAGAAGTCCGCGATGACGGGTCGATCGTCGAGATCGTGATCTGGGAACTGGCCGAACCTCTGTCGCCGAGCCGCCACCGCTTCAAGTACCGACTCTTCTACGGACGCCCGGGGGAGCACTGGGTGCGGTACGACAACGAGCGCGGCAAGGGCGACCATCGGCATGTCGGAGACCGCGAAACGAACTACGTGTTCGTCTCGATCGAGCAACTCCTCGACGACTTCGAGCGCGACATCGAGAACTGGAGGCCATCATGAAAGTCGTCATCGAGGTTGCCCGGCGCGGTTCGGCCGTGCGGGTGGCGCGCAAGCAGATCGCGGGTGCCCGCAAGGGGAAGTCGCCCGACTTCCACCTCAGCTTCGAATCGGCTCGATCGCTGTTTTCCGAGCTGACGCCGGCGCGGCTGGAACTCCTCGACACGTTGCGCAGGGCAGGGCCGTGCAGCGTGTATGCGCTGGCCAAGGCGGCCGAGCGCAACTACTCGAACGTGCACTCCGACGTAGGCCGACTCGAGGAACTGGGCCTGGTGCAGCGAACGGAGCACGACGAGGTCTTCGTGCCCTACGACGCTGTCGAGATCCTCGTGCCGCTGGCGCGAGTGGCGTCGTGACGCCCGTTGCGCCTGCGCTCGTTCAATCCGCGTCGAGCTCGAACGCCTCGACCTGCCGGCCGTCGATGTCGGTGAAGCCGTAGTCGCGCGCGAGGTCGGCCACGCGCAGCACCTGTCCGCTGCGGCGCATCACCTGCGGGTCGGCGGCGAGCGCGGCGACGGCGCGGCCGAGGTAGCGCGGCGACTCGGTGCGCGCGAGCGCGGGCACCTCGTGCCAGCGCGACTCGTCGGTGCGATGCGCGGCCAGCACGAGCTCGGTGCGCATCCAGCCGGGCGACACGGCCAGCGAGGCCACGCCGTGCGCGCGCATCTCCTCGGCGATGCCGAAGGCCAGCCGCACGATGCCGGCCTTGGCGAGGTCGTAGTACAGGTTGCCGCGCAGGTAGCGGCCGCGGTCCCAGAAGGTCGTGGCCACGATCAGTCCGCGGCGCTGTCGCGCCATGTGCGGCGCCACGGCGCGCGCGGCCAGCAGGTGCAGGCGCACGCCGCGGTCGATCATCGAGTCCCAGTGCGCGAGCGGGTGCTCCCAGAACGGCCGCTCGAACACGCCGTCGAAGCTCTCGTGGCCGCCCCACGCGTTGTTGACCAGCAGGTCGATGCGGCCGGCCTCGCGCACGACGCGATCGACCAGCGCGGCCACCTCGTCCTCGCGCGAGTGGTCGCAGCGCAGCGCGATGCCGCGGCCGCCGGCGGCGCCCACGGCCTCGGCCGTGTCGTCGATGCTGCCGGGCATGGCCTGCGCGCCCTGCAGCGCGAGGATCGAGTCGTAGCCTCGGGCCGGCTGCCCGCGCGTGCTGCGGCCGCTGACGTAGACCGTCGCGCCGGCTGCGCCGAGCTCGACGGCGATGCCGCGGCCGGCGCCGCGGCTGGCGCCGGTGACGAGGGCGATGCAGTCCTTCAGCGGGGCGTCGGGGCGCGATCGATCCGGCATGGTGCAAGTCCTGTCGTGCTGCGAAGACGCGCGACGGTAGCGCGGGCTCAGGCCGCCGTCTTGGAAGAACCCGCAACGCGGTGCGCGGTCGCGCGCCGCAGGAACTCGCCGGGCGTCATGCCGGCCAGCGCGCGGAACTCGTTCGCCAGGTGCGACTGGTCGTAGAAGCCGTGGTCCGCCGCGAGCCCGGCCCACGACGGCGCGTGCGCCGAGCGCGCCTCGCGGCGCAGCCCGCGCAGGCAGTCGCGCAGCCGCGCGAGCCGGCTCCACTGGCGCGGCGCGAGGCCGACGTGTGCGTGAAAGAGCTGCTGCAGACGGCGCTCCGACAGGCCGAGCTCGCGCGCAATCTCGCGCAGCGGTCTGCGCCCGCCGGCCGCGGCCATGGCATGCGCCGCGTGCAAGGCCGGCGCCGACGTCGTGGCGCCCCGCGGCGTCGCGGCCTGCTGCAGCCGGTGCAGCAAGCTGCGCTGCAGCAGCGCGTTGCGCGTGCGATCGTCGGGCGCCGCGTGCAGTCGCTCGAGCAGCTCGCCGGCCTCGCGCCGCCACTGCGCCTCGAGCGGCACGACGGTACCCGCGATCTCGCCGGCCGGCACGCCGAGCAGCGCGGCCGCCGCGCCGGGGCGCAGGGTGACCGACCAGCCGTCGATGCGCCCGCGCAGCCGCACGAGCGCCGGCGCGGCCGACGCGCCGATCGCCTCGATGCGCAGGCCGCCGCCGGCGTCGCCCGCGGCGGGCGGATCGCCGAGATTGAAGACCAGGTGCACCGCGCCGTCGGGCAGCACGTGCTCGCGCAGCTCGTGCCCGTCGGGCACCGACTCGCGGCAATGCAGCACGTGCGACACGCAGCCGGCCAGCGCGGGTGCCAACGCGAACGCGCGCAGCGAGCCCGCCGGCACGTCGGCCTCGGGGCCGTGCGCGTCGTCTTCGTCCAGTCGCAGGTACAGGCGCTCGCTCATCGCGTGGTCCGCCCGGCGCAGGCGCCGGGCGCGGTGCCGCAGTATCGTTCGACGCATGAGCGAGCTGCGCTTCGACGTGTACGGCCAGGTGGTCGCGATCGTCGGCGGCACGGCGCCCGGCGGGTGGCGCGCCTTCGTGGTCGGCGCCGACGGCAAGCGCCGCCCGGCCGACTTCGTGGTGCCCGACTTCGTGGCCGAGGACGAGCTGGGCCAGTACCTGGCCGACCTGTTCCACGAGTCGGCGACGGCCGCCCGCGGCGAGGTCGTGCGCATCGCCTGACGCGTCCTCGATTGTGCGAAGCCGCGCCGCTGACTACAGTCGCCGCATTCGCACGACGACCGAGGAGACCCGCCGATGCCCACCGACCCGTTCGGCGACTTCGTCCAGCGCGACCCTTCGCTGCACCCGCCGGCGCACGCGCCCGGCTACAAGACCAGCGTGCTGCGCTCGCCGAAGAACGCGCTGATCTCGATCCAGCAGACGCTCACCGAGCGCACGGCGCCGCAGTTCCGCGCCGACGAGCTCGGCCCGCTCGACGCCGACCTGATCCGCAACTTCGCGAAGGACGGGATGCCGATCGGCGAGCGCATCGTCGTGCACGGCTTCGTGAAGGACGAGTTCGGCCGCCCGGTGCGCAACGCGCTGGTCGAGGTGTGGCAGGCCAACGCCAGCGGGCGCTACCGCCACAGGAAGGACCAGTACATCGGCGCGCTCGACCCCAATTTCGGCGGCTGCGGCCGCATGCTGACCGACGCCGACGGCCACTACGCCTACCGCACCATCAAGCCCGGGCCGTACCCGTGGCGCAACCGCATCAACGAGTGGCGGCCCTCGCACATCCACTACTCGATCTGCGGCGACGGCTGGGCGCAGCGGCTGATCACGCAGATGTACTTCGAGGGCGATCCGCTGATCGCGACGTGCCCGATCGTGCGCACGATCCCGAGCGACGAGCAGATCCGCGGCCTCGTCGCGCTGCAGGACGTGGCGAACTTCATCGAGATGGACAGCCGCTGCTACCGCTTCGACATCGTGCTGCGCGGCCGCCGCGCCACGTGGTTCGAGCACTGACCGGGCGGGAGACGACGATGAGCAGCGTGCAGCAGATCACCCGCCTGCCCGAGACCGCGTCGCAGACCGGCGGGCCCTACGTGCACATCGGCCTCGCGCCGCAGCAGGCCGGCTTCGAGATCTTCGAGCGCAACTTCGGCAACGTGCTCGGCGCGCCGCAGACGCCGGGCGAGCGCATCGTCGTCGAAGGCCGCGTGCTCGACGGCAGCGGCACGCCGATGCGCGACGTGCTGATCGAGATCTGGCAGGCCGACGCCGACGGGCACTACGCGCACCCGGCCGACCCGCGGCCCTCGGCCTTTCGCGGCTGGGGCCGCAGCGGCGCCGACTTCGAGACCGGCGTCTACCGCTTCGACACCATCAAGCCCGGCCCGGTGCCCGGCCGCGGCGGGCGCATGCAGGCGCCGCACATCGCCTTCGTGCTGTTCGCGCGCGGCATCAACGTCGGGCTGCACACGCGCATGTACTTCAGCGACGAGAAGGTCGCCAACGACGCCGACCCGGTGCTCACGAGCATCGAGTGGGAGGTGCGCCGCCACACCCTGATCGGCCACCGCGAGCAGCGCGACGGCGACATCGTCTACCGCTTCGACATC
>CAZFET010000251.1:1953-5401 GCA_964517545.1 uncultured Burkholderiaceae bacterium | reverse complement strand
GAGGATCGCGATCGACGCCACGTCGATGCCGCCGCAGCCGGCGGGTGCGGGCATCTATGCCATGGAGCTCGTGAGGGCGATGGCGGAACATGACCGCCGCGACGGCTATGCGCTGTTCGTCCGCGGCAACTCGCTCGATGCCGCGCTCGAAGGCTCGGACGATGGCCTGACGCTCGCCGACCTGCTGGCCGACGACGAGTCGGCGCAGCAGGATGAGGCGGGTGCCGTCGACCACCGCCACGCACGCATCGACATCGGCCGCGCCCTGGCTGGCCTGACTCCGACCCAGCGGCAGTTGTGCCAGATGCTCGGCGAGGAGGGCCTGTCGGTCAAAGAGGCCGCCGAGCGGCTCCGAATCCCCCGCGGGACGCTGTACGAGGAGATCAAGCGCATCCGTCGGGTGTTCGCAGATCAGGGGCTTGGCGACTATCTGAAGGAGTAGCCCGACACTTTTCCACGCGATTCCGTATGCCTGATGACCGACCTGAATCGGCACGGAATCGATGATCAAGTTCACCGTCACCAGCACCAAGGGCGGCGTCGGCAAGACGACACTCACGGCCAACCTCGGCGCTCTGCTCGCCGACATGGGGCTGCGCGTTCTTCTCGTGGACGCGGACGTCCAGCCATCGCTGTCGAAGTACTTCCCGCTGGCAACGCCACAGCCCGCGGCCGGGCTCACCGAGGTGATCCTGCGCGGCGAGGTGACCGCCGCGTGCATCACGGCAACGGTCTTTCCGAACCTCGACATCGTCTTGTCAGACGACCCCGAGGGCCACCTCCCCAACTGGCTGCTCAATCGGATCGACCGCGGCTTCCGACTGCGTTTCGCGTTGCAGGCCGCCGTCGTGGCGAACGCCTATGACTGCGTCCTGATCGATACGCAGGGCGCCATCGGCCCGCTGCAGGACGCGGCGCTCATGGCTGCCGACATCCTCGTCTCGCCGATCACGCCGGAGGTGCTCTCCGCGCGCGAGTTCAAGGACGGCACCATGGAGCTGCTCGACCGGCTGGAGCCGGGCAGCGCCCTGGGCGCCACGCTCGGGCCGGTGAAGGCCGTGATCTACCGGCAGGACCGCACGGCCGACGCTCGTCTGATCGCGAGCGGCATCCGGGAGAACTTCATCCGCCTGAAGGGGAGGGTGTCGGTGCTCGACACCGTCGTGCCGCACGCCAAGGCGTACAAGGAGGCTGCCACCCTGCGGATACCGGTGCACCGGCACGAGCCGCGGCGCGACGGCGTCATGCCGAGCGCTTCCACGGTGATGCACCAGCTTGCCTGGGAACTGATTCCCAGCCTGCAGGGTGTTCACGCCGGCGACTCCCGTACAGAGGAGCGGTCGGCATGAGCGGCAAGGTGTCGGTCGACGAGCGCCGAAGACTGGTGGCCGAGTCGTTGCGCGTCGGAAACCCGGGCAACAACGCCCGCGATCTCGCCGGTCAGAGTGATCCGCGAACGGAATCGCAGATCGAGCTCGCCGTCGACGAGATCCAGCCTTACGAGCACAACCCGCGGCGCGCGTCGAACGCGAAGTTCGACGACATCAAGGAGTCGATCCGCACCAGTGGCCTGCGAAGTCCACTGACGGTGACGCGCCGCCCCGGCGAGTCGCACTTCATCGTCGAGGCCGGCGGCAACACGCGGCTGCTGGCGTTGCGGCAACTGTGGGCCGAGACGCGCGATCCGCGCTTCCGAAAGCTGGTGGTGCTGTTTCGGCCATGGCGATCGGAGAGCCATGTCCTCACGGCGCACCTGATCGAGAACGAGCAGCGCGGCGAGATGACTTTCTGGGACAAGGCGTGCGGGATCGTCGCGCTCAAGTCCCGTCTCGAAGCCGAGCAGGGGCGGGCCTTGACGCTGCGGCAGCTGGAGGACGCGCTCCACGCGCTGGGCCTGGCGGTGAACACCGCGACGCTCGGTCTGCATCTCTTCGCCACCGAGCGGTTGCGAACCCTCGGCGAGGCGGTGACCGATCTCTCCGGCCTCGACGTCAAGACGATGCAGCCGCGACTGAACGCGCTGAAGCGCTACGCCCAGTCGCGAAGCTCGATCACGGAGGACGACCTCTACGGCCAGGTGTTCGAACCCGTCTTTCGACGCACCGCGCAGCAGTACCCGCACACCGGTGCGTTCAGCGTCGCCGCCGCCTGCGAGGCCTGCGAAGTCGCCTTGGCGCATCACCTCGGCGAACCCGTCGAGTCGCTTCGCGTGGGACTTCGGTCGAAGGGCGGCCGCGAGCCCCAGGCGAGTTCATCGGCGCCGGTGGCCGGCACTCCTGCTGCCGGCGCGTCTTTGACTTCGACGCATGACCCTTCCGTCGACGGCGATGGCAAGGAGGCAGACGAACTGCTGACGCGGGCAAGGCGCTTCGCGGAAGCCGTCGGCATCGCCGGCGTCGTCCATCCGGAACCGCAGTCTGCCGCCGGCTTGCGCATCGCGCCGCTCGCCGACGGCGACGCGCAGCATCCTGTGCGTCATCGCGCCTGGTGCCTGCTCGCGGCGCTTCTCGGCCAGCTCGAGCTGGATGCCGCACCGTCGAACGCGGCGGCGCCGGCGTTCCTGCGATGGCTCGTCGATCCCGACGACCCGTCGGCAACGGCTTTCTGGGAACTGCTGGCCTGCGCCAGGCGATCGGGTGGTCTTCGCCGGCAACCGGGTGCCGCGGGTACGACGGCTTCGGCAGCGGAGGACGCGTGATGCCCCCGCTGCAGGACGCCCAGGTGCGGCTCGTCCTCCTCAACCACGTGACCGTGCGCCTGGCCGACGCGGCGCTGGACGAGCTTCACGCGGCTGGCATCGAGATGGAGCAGCTGGCCCATCTTCGACAGCTCTCGGCCGTCGATCTCAGTCGACTCGCTGCGATGCGCAGTCTGACGATCGGCGTCGCCTTCGATGGCGCAGCGCTCAAGGCAGGGCTGCGCGCCGTGGCCCTGGTCAACGAGGCCAAGGCGCTGGAGACGTACTTCATCCGCCACGGCGCGTCGACGCACCTGATGAGCGCGCTCTTCAAGCTCCGCCGCAAGCTGACGCTCAAGCGCCGCCGCGACTTGGACGCCAGGCGTCCGGCCGGTCGCGTACGGCTGCCCGACTACGCGATGCGCGAGCGCATCTACCAGGCGTGGCGGGCGATCGGCGATCCGGCGCCTCGCGTCCGCTACTACCGGCTGCACCAGGAGTTCCAGCACGTGCCGATCGCCGTGCTGGAGGCGGTCGTTCGTGAGTTCGAGGCCGACGCATGAACGCACGCATGGAGAGCCTCGGCATCACGCCGCAACTGTTGCTCGAGGTCTTCGACGTCCCGGTGAGCTTTCATCGGTGCCTCGTGCCGATCACCGGCGGCGTCACGTCGGCCTTGATGCTGTCGCAGGCGATCTGGACCAGCCAGTCCTTGGAAGCGGCTGCCGACGGGTGGTTCATCCGCTCCCAGGAGGAATGGACACAGGAGAC
>CAZFET010000251.1:0-1943 GCA_964517545.1 uncultured Burkholderiaceae bacterium | reverse complement strand
CCCTGCGTCGCTCGGGACTGCTCGAAGAACGTCGCGTCGGCATGCCGGCCAAGCTCTGGTTCCGAGTCCGTGCCGACGCGGTCTGGCGCGCCCTGCAGGTCCATGCCGGGGCGGCGGACCGGTGAAGGCCCAAGAACAAAGCTGCCGTGGCTGACGACGCGCGCCTCGAGCACGTGGACTCACAGCCCGGGTCGGCGGTCGTCGACGCGGCACCGCTGTCGCTCATCTGGCCGCTGCTGGGCCGGCACATCGCGTTCCACCGGCGGCTCGTGGACCTCACTGCGAGCGTGAAGGCGGCGCTCCTGCTGTCGCAGTCGATCTACTGGACGCGACACGGTCGGGACATTGCCGAGACCGGCGGATGGTTCCACAAGACCGCTGAGCAATGGGCGATGGAGACCGGCTTGTCGGCGAAGGAGCAGGCCAACGCGCGCGAGGTGCTGCGCAGCCTCGCTCTCCTCGAAGACCAGCGCATGGGCATTCCCGCGCGCTTGCACTTCAGGTTGAGGCTCGACGAGCTCGGCGCGCAGCTCGCCGATCGTATCGCCGGTCAGTCGCAATCGGTGGATTGGAACGACCGGCTCGTGCTCGCGGAACTGCTCGGCCCGTCGGTGGCCTTCCACCGGACGCTTGTCGATGTCGCTGGGGGCGTGCATGCCGGGCTGATGCTGTCGCGCGCGCTGCACCTCACGCGGCTGCAGGTCAGACGTCGTCTCGACCAGTGGATCGTCAGCTCGGCGGCGCGCTGGTTCGAGGAGCTCGGTCTCACCCGCCGCGAGCAGGAAACGGCGCGACGCGACCTAGTGCGCGCCGGGATCTGGGAGGAGTGCCTGCGCGGCATTCCGCCGAGCCTGGTGGCGCGCATCCGGCTCGATTGCCTGCTGGCGCTTCTGACTGACGAGGCCGCACCGGCAGGCGAAGCCGACCTGCGTGATGTGCAGCCAGACCGCGACGTTCACGCAGCCAAGGCTCCACCGAAGAGCGACTCAAGGCTGTGGCATTCCCGCAGCCTTGCCACGCCGAATCCGCCACGACAGTTCGGCCCGACCTGCGAACACGGTTCATCCCAAAGCGCCGCGCTTCTTATGAATCACAGTACAGGTGAAGCACTACAACCACAGAACGCCGGTCCGCCTGCGAATCCGCCGGTCGCCGTGGTGGATGGTGGCGAGTTGATCTTCCCCGAGCAGATGCTGCCGGACGAGCGCCAGGCAGCACGCGTGCTGCTCCGCCCATGCGGCGATCGCGCCCAGTCGCTGCTCGACGAGCTCGCTGGTCGGCTGCAGATGGGCGGCGTGCGCAGCAGCCCGGTGGCCTACCTGCGCGGCCTCATCGCCCGCGCCAACGCCGGCAGCTTCGTGCCCGAGCTCGGCCCCCGCGTGGCCGCCGCGCGGGCGCGGCACCAGCAAGACTCCGCTCAGCGTCGTGAACGCGAAGCCGAGGAGCGGCGCCTCGCCGCCGAGCGAGCCACGCCGGAGTACCAGGCCAGGGCGCGAGCGCAGCGGGAGAAGGTCAGGCAGATGCTCGACGAGCTCAAGGTGCGGATGAACACGGGCAGGCCGAGATGAGTACGTCGCGTCCGCTCGTCGATTCGACGCCAGATCACACCCACACGGAGGACGACATGACGGCACAAGAAGCACCTTCCTCACTCGGGCCGGTCGCCGATCCTGATGCGTCGACGGCTGCGCGCGCGGCGCCCGCAAAGACCGCCGGCCCCGCCGTGGGCCAGCTGGTCGACGAGACGCCGGACGCGATGACCTTGCACACGCAGGACGCGTACCGGATGTTCACCGGCCGCGCGGCCGATCCGGCGAGCACGGCGCCGGCGATGCCCGGCAGGCGGCGCTTCGCGGCAGTGCTGAAGGCGATCTGGTACCTCTCGGCCAACGACACCCCCTACGCCGACTGGATCCTGATCCGTGTCTACGAGTCGTTGTCCG
>CAZFET010000250.1:2238-5415 GCA_964517545.1 uncultured Burkholderiaceae bacterium | reverse complement strand
GAGCTCCTGCGAGAGCCCCTCGTTTCGCGGGTCCACCGGGCCCCGCCGCCCGTCTCCTCGACCCCCATCGGCTGCGTCGCCCGCGCAGCCGCGTGCGCGTCGCGGCGACGGACGGGCGCGTCGCGGGTGTCGACGCCGACGGTAGCGCCGGCCTCCTGGTCGAGGGCCGTCACGCCGGCGAGCACGTCGCCGACCACGATGATCGCCGGGCTCGCGATGCCCGCTCGCGCCATCGCGCCGCCGAGGCTGCCGAGCGTGGCCACGACCCGCCGCTGCTGCGCGAGGCTGGCGTGCTGCACGGCGGCGGCCGGGGTGTCGGCGGGCAACGCCTGCCGCAGCCCGGCCTCGAGGGTCGGCCACTCGGCCACGCCCATGTAGATCACGAGCGTCAGTCCCTGCGCCGCGGCCGTGCCGATCGCGGCCCAGTCGGTCGGCGGCGCGCCGTGGCGCGGGTGGCCGGTGAGCAGCATCACGCCGTGCGCGTGGTCGCGGTGGGTCAGCGGCGCACCCAGCGCGCCGGCGGCGGCCAGCGCCGCGGTGATGCCGTGGACCACCTCGACCTCGATGCCGTGCGCGCGCAGGTGCTCCGCTTCCTCGCCGCCGCGGCCGAACACGAACGGGTCGCCGCCCTTGAGCCGCACCACGCGCTCGCCGGCGAGCGCCTCGGCGAGCATCAGGCGCTCGATGAACTCCTGCGGGGTGCTGCGGCAGCCACCGCGCTTGCCCACGCGCACGATGCGCGGCCGGCGCCCGCGTCCGCGCAACGCGAAGTCCAGCACGTCGTCGCCGACCAGATCGTCGACCAGGATCACGGTGGCCGAGCGGATGACGCGCAGCGCCTTGACGGTCAGCAGCTCGGGGTCGCCGGGGCCGGCACCGACGAGCCAGACGCGGCCGCGCGCCGTCATGCGGAGGCTCCCCGCGGCGCCGCGGCCGCCGTCGCGGACGGCGCGCCTTGCGTGCGCAGGGCCGCCAGCAGCGCCTGCACCTGCAGCCCGATCGGTCGCGGCACCGGCTTCTCGCCGCCGGTCACCGCCTGGATGTACAGCGCCGTGGTGGCGGCGTCGCACTCGCGCGGCAGCAGCGGCAGTTCGGTCACCACGCCGTCGTGCGCCGGCACCCCGAGCCCGGGCCGTTCGGCGCCGTCCACGAAGACGTCCATCCGCGGCGTGCGCCGGGCGTCGGCGACCGGTTCGCCTTCGGTGCCGCGCAGCAGCAGCGCATCGGCGCGCACGGCCGCGATGAACTGCCGCAGCAGCACGCCGTACTCGGGGTGCGTGTGGTTCATCACGCGCCAGGCGTGCGGCGCGGGCGCCAGCAGCTTCGCGACGGTGTGGCCCGGGTTGCGCAGCCCGATCACGCGGCGCACGTCGAGCAGGCGCGCCAGCGGCGCGCACAGCACCTCGGTCGGCATGAACACCGGCTCGCGACGGCGCCAGGCCGCGGCGGCGTCGGCGGCGTCGCGCGCGAACGGCAGGCCGAGATCGCGCAACACCTCGGCGGTGGTCACGCGGCCGGGGTCGTGCACCGGCCCGTGCACCAGCACCGGCACGCCTTCTTGCGCCAGCAGCTGCGCGAGCAGCGCGGTGAGGTTGGGCAGCCGGCGCGCGCCGTTGTACGACGCCAGCATCACGGTGCCCGGCGGCGCCGGCAGCGGCAGGCAGCGCTCGTGCACGGCGTCGAGGAAGCCGGCCAGTTCGTCGGCCGTCTCGCCCTTGACGCGCATGCCGATCGCGAAGGCCCCGATCTCCAGGTCGCTCGCGCGTCCGTCGAGCACCTGCGACATCAGGTCGAAGGCCTGCTCGCGGTCGAGCGAGCGGGCGCCTTCCTTGCCGCGGCCGATCTCCTTCAGGTACGCCTTGATGCTCATCGCTGGCCCTCGAAGCCCCGGCCGGAGTTTCGCAAGTTCCGGGCCCGTGCGTCGCTGCGCCGGCCCGCTCAGGCCGCGACCGCGCGCGGCGTCGCGAGTCGCCGCAGCTCCGGCACGCACGAGCCGCACTGCGTGCCGCAACCGAGCGCGGCCTGCACCTGCGCCACGCGCTGCTCGGGCGTGCCGTGTGTCGAGGCGAGCGCCGCGACGATCTCCGGCTCGGCCACGTCGAAGCAGTTGCAGACCTGGCGCCCGCGTGCCGCGACGCCGGGCGGCGGCGTCGCCGACGGCATCAGCAGGAAGCGGCCGTAGGCCTCGGCCGGGCGCGACTCCTGCAGCAGCGGCACCAGCCACGACTGCGCGCGCGTGTCGCCGGCCAGCAGCAGCGCCTCGACGGTGGCGCGCGCTCCGTCACCCCGCAGGCGCAGACTGCGGCGCTGGCCGCGTCGCCGATCGGCGTAGCGCAGCAGGTCGGCCGACGCTCCGTCGAGCGCGAAGGCCGACTCGAGCTGCGCGAGCAGCTCGTCCGGCGCCGGCTCGTGGCCGGCCGCGCGGAACAGCACGCCGTCGCGCTCGCGGCCGAAGGGCACGCAGCACGCGAACGGGAAGTGGCGCATCAGCGGGCGCAGCCGTTCGCGCAGGGCGATCGGCTCGTCGTGCCAGCCCAGCACGAGCAGGCGCCACGGCAGCTCGGCCTTGAGCACCTTCACCGCCGCGTGCTTGAGCTCGGGCTGCTTCGACACCGGGCAGAACGCGGGCACGGTGAGCTGGTTCACGCCGGCCAGCGGCTCGCCCACCGAGCTGCTGCCCGAGACGAATTCGCCGCCCCAGTGCATCGCGACGAAGGCCTGCGCCGGCGCGAGCTGCGCGCTCGCGCGCGCCGGCAGCACCACCGAGCCGCGGCGCGAGGTCACGTGCACGAGGTCGCCGTCGGCCAGGCCGAGGCGCTGCAGGTCGTGCGGGTGCAGCTCGATCGACGGCTCGGCCTCGTGGCCGAACAGGCGGCCGACGGTGCCGCTGCGGCTCATGCCGTGCCACTGGTCGCGCAGCCGGCCGGTCGTGAGCGAGAACGGATAGCGCGCGTCGCGCGGCTCGGCGAGCGCCACGTACGGCACGTCGGCGAAGCGCGCGCGGCCGTCGGCGGTGGCGAAGCGGCCGTCCTCGTACAGGCGCGCGCGGCCGGCCGCGGCGCCTTCGGGCATCGGCCACTGCTGCGGGCCCGAGGCGTCGAGCCGCGCGTAGTCGAGGCCCGTGATGTCGAGGTCGCGGCCCCGCGTGGAGAGGTCGATGCCGACCGACTGGACCTC
>CAZFET010000250.1:0-2228 GCA_964517545.1 uncultured Burkholderiaceae bacterium | reverse complement strand
CTCGTGCCACACCGCCTCGGGGCCGTCGAAGTCGAACAGCGACGGTGCGCCGGGGTACAGCAGCGCCTCGATGCGCCGCGCGACGTCGGCGGCGATGCGCCAGTCGTCGCGCGCCTCGCCGGGCGCAGGCACGGCCGCGCGCACCCGGCTGATGCGGCGTTCGCTGTTGGTGACGGTGCCGTCCTTCTCGCCCCACGTGGTGGCCGGCAGCAGCAGGTCGGCGAAGCCTGCCGTCGCGGTGTGCGCGAAAGCCTCCTGCACGATGACGAACTCGGCGCGCTGCAGGGCCCGGCGCACCGTGGACTGATCGGGCAGCGACTGCGCGGGGTTCGTGCAGCAGATCCACAGCACGCGGATCTCGCCGTCGGCGGCGGCCTGGAACATCTCGACGGCCGTCTTGCCCGGCGTCGACGGCAGCCGGCGGCCGAGCCGCTCGAGGCCCCACAGGCGCTCGACCTCGGCGCGGTGCGACGGATCGGCGGGGTCGCGGTGGCCCGGTAGCACGTTGGCCAGCCCCCCGGCCTCGCGGCCGCCCATCGCGTTGGGCTGGCCGGTCAGCGAGAACGGGCCCGCGCCCGGCCGGCCGATCTGGCCGGTGGCGAGGTGAAGATTGACGAGCGCGGCGTTCTTCGCGCTGCCGCTCGTGCTCTGGTTCAGGCCCTGGCAGTACAGCGACAAGGTGGCGCCGCCGGGCCGCTCGTGCTGGCCGAACCAGCGCGCCGCCTGCACGATGTCGGCCTCGCGCAGACCGGTCAGCCGCGCCGTCTGCGCCGGCGTGAACTCGCGCACCCGATCGCGCAGCGCGTCGAAGCCGGTGGTGTGCGCGGCGATCCACGCCGCATCGGTCAGCCCTTCCCACAGCAGCACGTGCAGCATCCCGTGGAACAGGGCGACGTCGCTGCCCGGCGCGAGCATCAGGTGCAGGTCGGCCGACGCCGCCGTCTCGGTGCGGCGCGGGTCGACGACCACCAGCTTCACGTGCGGCCGCGCGCGCCGCGCGTCCTCGAGCCGGCGGAACAGCACCGGGTGCGCCCACGCCATGTTGCTGCCGGCGACGAACACCGTGTCGGCGAGCGCGAGGTCGTCGTAGCAGGCCGGCGGCGCGTCCGCGCCGAGCGTCGCCTTGTAGCCCGCGACCGCGCTCGACATGCACAGGCGTGAGTTCGTGTCGATGTGCGGCGTGCCGATCGCGGCGCGCGCGAGCTTGTTGAAGACGTGGTAGTCCTCGGTCAGCAGCTGGCCCGAGACGTACACGCCGACCGCGCCCGGGCCGTGCGTGCGCACGGTGCCGGCGATGCGCGCGGCGGCTTCGTCGAGGGCCGCCCCCCAGCTCAGCGCGCGCCACTCGCCGCCGCGCGCGGCACGCCGCATCGGCTGCAGCAGCCGCGCGCTGCGCGTGACGTGCTCGGCCGCGGTGAGGTGCAAGGTGCGGCCCTTGGTGCACAAGCGGCCGAAGTTGGCGGGATGGTCGGGGTCGCCGCGCACGCCGGTGATGCGCGCGCCGTCGGACTCGATGACGACACCGCAGCCCACGCCGCAGTACGGGCAGGTGGATCGGGTCTCGCGCACGGACGACATGCCTGCGTGGTCTGGAGCGGCGCGGGCTCAGGCGTCGGCGCGCCCGCTGCGCGTGGGCGGGGCGGTTCGGCTGGCGTGCGGGGCTTCGACAGGCTCAGCCCGAACGGCGGCGGGAGGGGACGGGAGCGGGGGAGCGGAAGACCCATCCCCCGTTCGCCCTGAGCCTGTCGAAGGGCCGGGTTGCGGCGAGCGACCGTTCTCCCTTGCACCTCCAGTCGTGAAGTCGAAAGCTCCTTCCTTCGCAGGGTCCGCTTCCCCTCGCAGTTCCAGCAGCACCTCGCCCGCGTCGACCTTGCATCCGAAGCGCTGCGTGCACCCTTCGTCGGGCGACTTCGCGCAGCCGTCGGCCAGGCCGATGGTCCAGTTGTGCAACGGGCAGGCGACGGATTCGCCGAACACGATGCCCTGCGACAGCGGGCCTCCCTTGTGCGGGCAGCGGTCGAGCAGCGCGAACACGCGGTCGTCGGCGGTGCGGAACACGGCGATCGGCACGTCGTCGCCGCGCAGCACGCGCCGCGCGCCGCGGCGCGGGATGTCGTCGAGCCGGCACACGCGGATCCAGCGGCTCATCACAGCGCTCCCACGGGCGTGAACTGGCGCAGGTCGACGCGCGCGCGGGCCATTCGACGGGGCTGCGCGTCTTCGTCGCG
>CAZFET010000249.1:1475-5417 GCA_964517545.1 uncultured Burkholderiaceae bacterium | reverse complement strand
ACCGCAACGGCCTGCGCCCCGCGCGCTATCTGGTGACCGACGACGACCTCGTCGTGATGGCCTCCGAGAGCGGCGTGCTCCCGATTCCCGAGAGCAAGATCGTCAAGAAGTGGCGGCTGCAGCCGGGCAAGATGTTCCTGATCGACCTGGAGCAGGGCCGCATCGTCGACGACGACGAACTGAAGAACCAGCTCGCCTTCGCCAAGCCGTACCGGCAGTGGATCGAGAACGTGCGCATCCGGCTCGACTCGATCGAGGTGCCTGCGCACGAGCCGCCCGCGTTCCGCGAGTCGCTGCTCGACCGCCAGCAGGCCTTCGGCTACACGCAGGAGGATCTCAAGTTCCTGATGAGCCCGATGGCGGTGGCCGGCGAGGAGGCCGTCGGCTCGATGGGCAACGACTCGCCGCTGGCGGTGCTGTCCGACAAGAACAAGCCGCTGTACCACTACTTCAAGCAGCTGTTCGCGCAGGTGACCAACCCGCCGATCGACCCGATCCGCGAGGCGATCGTCATGTCGCTGAACAGCTTCATCGGCCCGAAGCCGAACCTGCTCGACATCAACGCGGTCAATCCGCCGATGCGGCTGGAGGTGACGCAGCCGATCCTCGACTTCGCCGACATGGCGCGCCTGCGCGCGATCGAGAAGCACACCGGTGGCAAGTTCCGCAGCTACGAGCTCGACATCACCTATCCGGCGGCGTGGGGCCGCGAGGGCGTGGAGGCCAAGCTCGCGTCGCTGTGCGCCGAGGCGGTGGACGCCATCCAGGGCGGCCACAACATCCTCATCATCACCGACCGCCGCATGGACCGCGACCACATCGCGATCCCGGCGCTGCTCGCGCTGTCGGCGGTGCACCACCACCTGGTGCGCGAAGGACGGCGCACGACCGCGGGCCTCGTGGTCGAGACCGGCTCGGCGCGCGAGGTGCACCACTTCGCGGTGCTCGCGGGCTACGGCGCCGAGGCCGTGCACCCGTACCTCGCGATGGAGACGCTGGCCGCGATGCACCGCGACCTGCCGGGCGAGCTGTCGGCCGAGAAGGCCGTCTACAACTACGTCAAGGCGATCGGCAAGGGCCTGTCGAAGGTGATGTCCAAGATGGGCATCAGCACCTACATGTCCTACTGCGGCGCGCAGATCTTCGAGGCCATCGGCCTCGAGAAGGGCTTCGTCGACAAGTACTTCCGCGGCACGGCCACGCAGGTCGGCGGCATCGGCATCTTCGAGGTGGCCGAGGAAGCCATCCGCATGCACCGCGCCGCCTTCGGCGACGACCCGGTGCTGGCCCACATGCTCGACGCCGGCGGCGAGTACGCGTGGCGCACGCGCGGCGAGGAACACATGTGGACGCCCGACGCCATCGCCAAGCTGCAGCACAGCGCGCGCTCGGGCAAGTACGAGACGTACAAGGAGTACGCGCAGATCATCAACGACCAGTCGCGCCGGCACATGACGCTGCGCGGGCTGTTCGAGTTCAGGGTCGACCCGAGCAAGGCGATCCCGATCGAGGAGGTCGAGCCCGCGAGCGAGATCGTCAAGCGGTTCGCCACCGGCGCGATGTCGCTCGGCTCGATCAGCACCGAGGCGCACACCACGCTCGCGATCGCGATGAACCGCATCGGCGGCAAGAGCAACACCGGCGAAGGCGGCGAGGACCCGGCGCGCTACCGCAACGAGCTGAAGGGCATCGCGATCGCCGACGGCACCAAGGTCTCCGAGATCATCGGCGAGAAGGTGATCGAGGCCGACTACGTGCTCAAGAGCGGCGACTCGCTGCGCTCGCGCATCAAGCAGGTGGCCTCGGGCCGCTTCGGCGTGACCACCGAGTACCTGGTGTCGGCCGACCAGATCCAGATCAAGATGGCGCAGGGCGCCAAGCCCGGCGAGGGCGGCCAGCTGCCCGGCGGCAAGGTCAGCGAGTACATCGGCTTCCTGCGCTATTCGGTGCCCGGTGTCGGCCTCATCTCGCCGCCGCCGCACCACGACATCTACTCGATCGAGGACCTGGCGCAGCTCATCCACGACCTGAAGAACGCCAACCCGAAGGCCAGCGTGAGCGTCAAGCTCGTGAGCGAAGTGGGCGTGGGCACGATCGCCGCGGGCGTGGCCAAGTGCAAGGCCGACCACGTGGTGATCGCGGGGCACGACGGCGGCACCGGGGCGTCGCCGTGGTCGAGCATCAAGCACGCCGGCACGCCGTGGGAGCTCGGCCTGGCCGAGACCCAGCAGACGCTGGTGCTCAACCGCCTGCGCGGGCGCATCCGCGTGCAGGCCGACGGCCAGATGAAGACCGGCCGCGACGTGGTGATCGGCGCGCTGCTGGGCGCCGACGAGTTCGGCTTCGCCACCGCGCCGCTGGTGGTCGAGGGCTGCATCATGATGCGCAAGTGCCACCTCAACACCTGCCCGGTGGGCGTGGCCACGCAGGATCCGGTGCTGCGCCGCAAGTTCGCGGGCAAGCCCGAGCACGTCGTCAACTACTTCTTCTTCGTCGCCGAAGAGGCGCGCTCGATCATGGCGCAGCTCGGCATCCGCAGGTTCGACGAGCTCATCGGCCGCAGCGACCTGCTCGACATGAAGAAGGGCATCGAGCACTGGAAGGCTCGCGGCCTCGATTTCGGCCGCGTGTTCCACCAGCCCGCCGTGCCGGCCGACGTGCCGCGTCACCAGGTCGAGGAGCAGGACCATCGCCTGCACAAGGCGCTGGACGTCAAGCTGATCGAGAAGTGCCGCCCGGCCATCGAGCGCGGCGAGAAGGTGCAGCTGCTCGAGGAGGCGCGCAACGTCAACCGCAGCGTCGGCGCGATGCTGTCGGGCGAACTGGTGCGTCACCGCCCCGAAGGGCTGCCCGACCAGACGATCTTCATCCAGATGGAAGGCACCGGCGGCCAGAGCTTCGGCGCCTTCCTCGCGCCGGGCATCACGCTGTACCTCATCGGCGACGCCAACGACTACACCGGCAAGGGCTTGTCGGGCGGCCGCGTGGTCGTGCGACCGAGCATCGACTTCCGCGGTGACGCCACGCAGAACATCATCGTCGGCAACACGGTGCTGTACGGCGCCACCAGCGGCGAGGCGTTCTTCCGCGGCGTGGCCGGCGAGCGCTTCGCCGTGCGCCTGTCGGGCGCCACGGCGGTGGCGGAGGGCACCGGCGACCACGGCTGCGAATACATGACCGGCGGCACGGTGGTCGTGCTCGGGCGCACGGGCCGCAACTTCGCGGCCGGCATGTCCGGCGGCATCGCCTACGTGTACGACGAGGACGGCCGCTTCGCGAGCCGCTGCAACAGCGCGATGGTGGCGCTGGACAAGGTGCTGCCGAAGGAAGAGCAGCAGACCGCGCTCGACGCGGCGCTGCGGCGCCGCGGCCAGGCCGATGAGGTGCTGCTGCGCAAGCCGAGCGCGGCCCACCACCGCTGGCCCGGCAGTCTGCGCGCGCGCCACAGCCCCGCTCACTGGGCCGAGAGCCGGGGCCGCTTCGTGAAGGTCTTCCCGCACGAGTACCGCCGTGCGCTCGGCGAGATGAACGCCGCGAAGGAGGCCGACGCGACCATCGCCAAGGCCAAGGGCGCCGAGAAGAAGGCCGGCAAGGCCGTGCCGGCCAAGTAAGGCCGCGCCGGGTGCCGCCAGGGCCGCACACGCGAACGACACGAGAGACGAAGGAACGCCTCAGATGGGCAAGGTCACGGGCTTCATGGAGTACGAACGCCTCGAGGAGGGCTACGAGCCCGTCGAGGTGCGGGTGAAGAACTGGCGCGAGTTCGTGATCGGACTCAGCGCCGAGCAGGCCAAGATCCAGGGCGCGCGCTGCATGGACTGCGGCACGCCGTTCTGCAACAGCGGCTGCCCGGTCCACAACATCATCCCGGACTTCAACGACCTCGTGTACCGCGACGACTGGCGCAACGCGATCGACGTGCTGCACTCGACCAACAACTTC
>CAZFET010000249.1:0-1465 GCA_964517545.1 uncultured Burkholderiaceae bacterium | reverse complement strand
GTGCCCGGCGCCGTGCGAAGCGGCCTGCGTGCTGAACGTGAACGACGACCCGGTGGGCATCAAGTCGATCGAGCACGCCATCATCGACCGCGCCTGGCAGGAAGGCTGGGTCGTGCCGCAGCCGCCGAAGCGCAAGACCGGCAAGAAGGTCGCGGTCGTCGGCTCCGGCCCCGCCGGCCTGGCCGCCGCGCAGCAGCTCGCGCGGGCCGGCCACGACGTGACCGTGTTCGAGAAGAACGACCGCATCGGCGGCCTGCTGCGCTACGGCATCCCCGACTTCAAGATGGAGAAGTCGCACATCGACCGCCGGGTCGAGCAGATGAAGGCCGAAGGGGTGAGCTTTCGCAGCGGCGTGCTGGTGGGCCATCTGCCCGAGGGCAGCAAGGTCACCAACTGGGCCAGGGAGATCGTCGCGCCCGACGAGCTGAAGGCCCAGTTCGACGCGGTGCTGCTGACCGGCGGCGCCGAGCAGCCGCGCGACCTGCCGGTGCCGGGCCGCGAGCTCGACGGCATCCACTTCGCGATGGAGTTCCTGCCGCAGCAGAACAAGGTGGTGGCCGGCGACAAGGTCAAGGGCCAGATCATGGCCACCGGCAAGCACGTGGTCGTGATCGGCGGTGGCGACACCGGCAGCGACTGCGTCGGCACCAGCAACCGGCACGGCGCGAAGAGCGTGACGCAGTTCGAGCTGCTGCCCATGCCGCCCGAGCAGGAGAACAAGCCGCTCGTCTGGCCGTACTGGCCGATCAAGCTGCGCACCTCGTCGAGCCACGAGGAAGGCTGCACCCGCGAGTTCGCGATCGCCACCAAGGAGTTCATCGGCGAAGGCGGCAAGGTCAAGGCGCTGAAGTCGGTGCACGTCGAATGGCAGGGCGGCAAGATGGTCGAGGTGCCCGGCACCGAGAAGGTGATCCCCGCCGACCTGGTGCTGCTGGCCATGGGCTTCGTCAGCCCCGTCGGCACCGTGCTCGACGCCTTCGGCGTCGAGAAAGACGCGCGCGGCAACGCCCGCGCGACGACCGAGGCCGCCGGCGGATATCGCACCAGCGTCGACAAGGTCTTCGCCGCCGGCGACATGCGCCGCGGCCAGAGCCTCGTGGTCTGGGCCATCCGCGAAGGCCGCCAGGCGGCGCGCGCGGTGGACGAGTTCCTGATGGGGGGGAGTGAGTTGCCGCGCTAGGGCATACCCTAGATTCACAGGCGGTTGACACTCCTCGCGGCGTCGGTTCGATCCGACGGTCGTGTCCACTCGTCGGCGGACGAGCGCCGCTCATCGGCACCCCTCGCTCGTGCGTGCGCAAGCGCACGCAATCGCTCGTACCCAGCCCGCAGAATGGCCCATCGAGATTGCCGCACCCCACGTGGAGTGCGACGAACCCAAGAGGCGGTCCTGATGGAGCAATGTGCATCGCGGGGCGATGTCCCGCTCGCTGTTGAACCGTGACCGGTGACGGCTCCTCGGTGG
>CAZFET010000248.1:0-5428 GCA_964517545.1 uncultured Burkholderiaceae bacterium | reverse complement strand
CCGGCGTGAGGCCGTGGGGTCGGTGTACGTGCGCTCGCGCGTGCAGGGCTACATCGAGTCGGTCCCCTTCAAGCCCGGCTCGCTCGTGAAGAAGGGCGACACCTTGTTCGTGATCGATCCGAAGCCGTTCGCCGCCGAGCTGGCGCGCGCACAGGCGGCGGTGGCGGCGACCGAGGCGCGACGCGCGCTCGCCGACGCCGAACTGGCCCGCGCGCAGTCGCTGCTCGATGACCGCGCGATCTCGCAACGCGAGTTCGACGAGCGCCGCAACGCCCAGCGCGAGGCGCAGGCCGCGCTGGCCGGCGCCCAGGCGCAGCTCGAGATGGCCAGGCTGCAGCTCGGCTACACGCGCATCACCGCGCCGATCAGCGGGCGCATCGGGCGTGCCGAGGTGACCGAGGGCAACCTCGTCGCCGGCGGCGCCGCGAGTCCGGTGCTCGCGACCATCGTGTCGGTGTCGCCGATCCATGCGAGCTTCGAGGCCGACGAGCGCAGCTATCTCGCGCACGTGGCGGCTTCGAGGACTGCCGGTCGCGCGGGGGTGACGGTGCAGATGGGCATCGCACATGAAGCCGGGCATCCGCGCAGCGGCACCATCGAGTCGGTCGACAACCGGCTCGACCCGCGCACCGGCACGGTCCGCGTGCGCGCGGTCTTCGACAACGCCGACGGCACGCTCGCGCCGGGCATGTTCGCGCGCATCCGCCTGGGCGGCGGCGAGCCGGCCGACGCCGTGCTGATCGCCGATCGCGCGGTGGGCACCGACCAGCACAAGAAGTTCGTCTGGGTGGTCGGCGCCGACAACAAGGTCGCGTGGCGCGAGGTGACGCTCGGCCCGGTGGCCGGCGACGGCCTGCGTGTGGTGCAAAGCGGCCTCGCGCCGGGCGAGCGCATCGTGGTCAACGGTGTGCAGCGGGTGCGTCCCGGCAGCGTGGTCGCGCCGACCATGGTGGGCATGGCCGACAAGGCGCAGCCGGTGGCGCAGGCCGCCGCCGGCTCGCGTTCGTGAACCGCGAGGGCCCGTCGCCGTGAAGCTGTCGCATCCCTTCATCGACCGTCCCATCCTGGCGGGCGTGCTGTCGATCGTGATCTTCCTGGCCGGCCTGCTGGCCGTGTGGAAGCTGCCGGTCTCCGAGTACCCCGAGGTCGTGCCGCCCGCCGTCGTGGTGCGTGCGCTGTACCCGGGCGCCAACCCGCAGGTGATCGCCGAGACGGTGGCGTCGCCGCTGGAAGAGGCGATCAACGGCGTCGAGGGCATGCTCTACATGGGCTCGCAGTCCACCGCCGACGGCCAGCTCACGCTGACCGTCACCTTCCGCCTCGGCAGCGACCCCGACCTCGCGCAGCAGCAGGTGCAGAACCGCATCGCGCAGGCGCTGCCGCGGCTGCCCGAGGAGGTGCGCCGCCTCGGCGTGACGGCGGTGAAGAGCTCGTCGGACCTGATGATGGTGGTGCACCTCGCATCGCCGAACGACCGCTACGACATCAACTACCTGCGCAACTACGCCGTGCTGAACGTCAAGGACGTGCTCGGCCGCATCCACGGCGTCGGGCAGGTGCAGGTGTTCGGCGCGGGCGACTACTCCATGCGCGTGTGGCTCGACCCCGACAAGGTCGCCGCGCGCGGCCTCGCCGCGGCCGACGCGGCGCGCGCGATCGGCGAGCAGAACGCGCACGGCGCCGCCGGCGTGATCGGCGCGCCGCCGGCGCCGGCGGTCACCGAGTTCCAGCTCGCGGTCAACGCGCGCGGCCGCCTGCAGACCGAGGACGAGTTCGGCGACATCGTGATCCGCACGTCGGCCGACGGCGCGGTCACGCGGCTGCGCGACGTGGCGCGCATCGAGCTGGGCGCGGCCGACTACGCGCTGCGCAGCCTGCTCGACAACAAGCCGGCGGTGGCCGTGGCCATCTTCCAGGCGCCGGGCTCCAACGCCATCGAGGTGGCCGACGGGGTGCGGCGCGCGATGACGCAGCTGCAGGCCGACATGCCCGAAGGCGTGACGCACCGCATCGTCTACGACACCACGCGCTTCGTGAAGAGCTCGATCGAGGCGGTGGTCGGGACCTTGCTCGAGGCGGTGGCGCTGGTGGTGCTGGTGGTCGTGGTGTTCCTGCAGACCTGGCGCGCGTCGATCATCCCGCTGGCCGCGGTGCCGGTGTCGATCGTCGGCACCTTCGCGCTGATGCACGCGTTCGGCTTCTCGGTCAACGCGCTGTCGCTGTTCGGACTGGTGCTGGCGATCGGCATCGTGGTGGACGACGCGATCGTGGTGGTCGAGAACGTCGAGCGCAACATCGCCATGGGTCTGTCGCCGCGCGAGGCCACGCGCAAGGCGATGGACGAGGTGAGCGGGCCGATCGTCGCGATCGCGCTGGTGCTGGTGGCGGTGTTCGTGCCGATGGCCTTCGTGTCGGGCCTGACCGGGCAGTTCTACAAGCAGTTCGCGCTGACCATCGCGATCTCGACGGTGATCTCGACCGTCAACTCGCTGACCCTGTCGCCCGCGCTAGCGGCGCTGCTGCTGCAGCCGCACGGCGCGCCGAAGGACCGCTTCGGCCGCGCGATGGACGCGCTGTTCGGCCGCTTCTGCCGCGGCTTCAACGGCGCGTTCGCGCGCGCGTCCGACGGCTACGGCCGCGGCGTCGGCGCGCTGCTCGCGCGCAAGGGCGTGGTGATGGGTGTGTACGCGCTGCTCATCGGCGCGGCGGTGTTCGTGTTCAACGTGGTGCCGCGCGGCTTCGTGCCGGCACAGGACAAGCAATACCTCGTGGGCTTCGCGCAGCTGCCCGACGGCGCGTCGCTCGACCGCACCGAGGGCGTGATCCGCCGCATGTCGGAGATCGCGCTGCAGCACCCCGGCGTCGAGTCGTCGGTGGCGTTCCCGGGCCTGTCGATCAACGGCTTCACCAACAGCCCGAACGCCGGCATCGTGTTCGTGACGCTCAAGCCGTTCGAGCAGCGCCGCACGCCCGAGCTGGCCGGCGGCGCGGTGGCCGGCGCGCTGAACCAGCAGTTCGCGGGGATCCAGGACGCGTTCATCGCGATCTTCCCGCCGCCGCCGGTGCAGGGGCTGGGCACGATCGGCGGCTTCAAGCTGCAGATCGAGGACCGCGCGTCGCAGGGCCACGAGGCGCTGGCCGCGGCGGTGCAGGCCTTTCTCGGCAAGGCCTACCAGACGCCGGAGCTGGCGGGGCTGTTCTCGAGCTACCAGATCAACGTGCCGCAGGTGCAGGCCGACGTCGACCGCGTGAAGGCGCGCCAGCTCGGCGTGTCGGTCACCGACGTGTTCGAGACCATGCAGATCTACCTCGGCTCGCTGTACGTCAACGACTTCAACAAGTTCGGCCGCACCTACCAGGTCAAGCTGCAGGCCGACGCGCAGTACCGGGCGCACGCCGAGGACATCGGCCGGCTGAAGGTGCGCAACGACCGCGGCGAGATGATCCCGCTGGCGGCCGTGCTGTCGGTGCAGCCGGGCTACGGGCCCGATCGCGTGAGCCGCTACAACGGCTACACCTCGGCCGACGTCAACGGCGGCCCGGCGCCGGGCTTCAGCTCGGGCCAGGCGCAGGCCGCGGCCGAGCGCGTCGCGAAGGACACCTTGCCCAAGGGCTTCGCGTTCGAGTGGACCGAGCTCACCTACCAGGAGATCCTGGCGGGCCACACCGCGCTGGTGGTGTTCCCGCTCGCGGTGCTGCTCGTGTTCCTCGTGCTCGCCGGCTGGTACGAGAGCTGGACCCTGCCGCTCGCGGTGATCCTGATCGCGCCGATGGCGCTGCTGTGCGCGATCGGCGGCGTGTGGCTCACGCGCGGCGACAACAACGTGTTCACGCAGATCGCGCTGGTGGTGCTGGTCGGCCTGGCGGCGAAGAACGCGATCCTGATCGTGCAGTTCGCGCGCGAGCTCGAGCGGCGCGGGCGCGGCCTCGTCGAGGCGGCCGTCGAGGCCAGCCGGCTGCGCCTGCGGCCGATCCTGATGACCTCGATCGCCTTCGTGATGGGCGTCGTGCCGCTGGCCGTGTCCACCGGCGCCGGCGCCGAGATGCGGCGCGCCATCGGCGTGGCCGTGTTCTCCGGGATGCTGGGCGTCACCTTGTTCGGCCTCGTGCTCACGCCGGTGTTCTATGTGCTGCTGCGGCAGCTCGCGCGCCGCTTCGAGCGCCGGCCGCGCGCCGGCGGCGCGGCCGTGGCCGCCGACGTGCCGGCGGCGCCGCGCCACGACTGACGCGCGATCGCGCACGGAGTGCCTTCCCATGCAGACACCTTCGTCCCCCCCTCGCGGCCGATCCGCGCTGCCGCTCGTGCTGTCGCTCGTGCTGTCGGCCGCGCTGCTCGCGGCGTGCAGCGTCGCGCCGACCTACCAGCGGCCCGACGCCGCGGTCGGCGTCGCGTACAAGGAGTCGATCCCGCCGGCCGAGTCGGCCGCGTGGAAGCTGGCCGAACCCGCCGACGGCGGCGACCGCGGCCGCTGGTGGACCGCCTTCGGCGACCCGGTGCTCGACCGGCTCGTCGACGAGGCCGCCGCGGCCAATCCGTCGCTGAAGATCGGCTTCGCGCGGCTGCAGCAGTCGCGCGCGATCGTGCGTGCGGTCGACGCCGACCGCGCGCCGCAGGTCGGTATCGGTGCGGGCGCGACCCGCTCGCGCCCGTCGCCGGCGTCGCTCGGCCTGCCGGCCGACGCCGACGTGACGCCGCGCACCGTGTGGCGCGCGCAGCTGTCGGCCAGCTACGAGGTCGACCTGTTCGGCCGCCTCGCGTCGGCCAGCGCCGCGGCGCTGGCCGAGGCCGAGCGCGACGAGGGGCTGTACCGCTCGCTGCAGCTCGCGATCCAGGCCGACGTGGCGCAGACGTGGTTCGCGCTGCGCGGCGTGCAGGCCGAGATCGCGCTGCTCGACGGGACCGTGGGCCTGCGCGAGCAGGCCCTGGCGCTGCTCGAGCGCCGGCTCACGGTGGGCGAGATCGCCGAACTCGACGTGGCGCGCGCGCGCACCGAACTCGCCACCACGCGCGCCGAGCGCGTGGCGCTGCAGCGGCGCCGCGCCGATCTCGAGCACGCGCTGGCCGTGCTGCTGGGCAAGGCGCCGTCGGAGCTGTCGGTGCCGCAGGCGCCGCTGCGGTTCGCGCCGCTGCACATCCCGGCCGGTCTGCCGTCGGCGCTGCTGGAGCGCCGGCCCGACATCGCCGCCGCCGAGCGCGCGATGGCGGCGGCCAACGCGCGCATCGGCGTCGCGCGCGCGGCGTGGTTCCCGCGGCTCACGCTGACCGGCCTGCTGGGGCTGGAGTCGGCCGAGTCCGGCGACCTGCTGCGCCGCGCGAGCCGCAGCTGGGCGCTCGGGCCGCTGGCCGGCACGGCGTTGTCGATGACCCTGTTCGACGGCGGTCGTCGTCGCGCCGCCCAGCGCCACGCCGATTCCGCCCGTGTGCGAC
>CAZFET010000247.1:4897-5432 GCA_964517545.1 uncultured Burkholderiaceae bacterium | reverse complement strand
TCGCCGAGCGCGCCGACGAGCTCGACCGCACGCGCCCGGTGGTCACGGTCTGCCGCTCCGGCTCGCGCTCGGCGCGCGCGGTCGGCCTGCTGCGCGCGGCCGGCTTCACCGACGTGGCCAACCTCGCGGGCGGCATGCTGCGCTGGCGCAGCGAGGGGCAGAGCATCGAGGGCGGCAGCGAGTAGCGCGCGCGACGGCCCGCCGGTGCCGGCCCGCCGTCAGTTCCAGCGCCAGGTCCAGATCAGGTCCAGCGAGTTGTCGAGCACCGACTGCGCACGCAGGGTGAAGCGCTGCGCCACGCGGTAGATGAGCTGCCAGTTGCCGCTGGTCGCGTTGCGGCTGCGCTCGTAGCCCCCGTACCAGCGGCGGCCGAGCTGCTTGCCCAGCGAGATGATGGTCTCGCGCACCTCGCCGTCGCTTTGCCGCACGCTCAGTTCGTCGAGGCCGATCAGGCCGCTGATCTGGACGGTCGGCGTCTCGCCCTCGCCGGCCAGCAGCGCGAGCGCCGCGCGCTGCAGTAGCGCGGTGTCGGTGC
>CAZFET010000247.1:0-4887 GCA_964517545.1 uncultured Burkholderiaceae bacterium | reverse complement strand
AAGCCAGGCTTGGCGTCGGTGAGGTAGCGCAGGCCAGCCAGCTCAGCTTGGCGGTGTCGCTCATCTCGGGCTCCGACGCGAGCCGGATGCGCGGCGCCTGCGCGCTGCCGCCGACGGCCACGCCGACGCGCACGTCGAGGTTGGGCCGGATCGCGAGGATGTCGAGACGCGGGTTCTCGGCCGGGCCGTTGAACGTGATCACGCCGCGCTCGATCTCGAGCTTCTGGCCGTAGGCGGCGTACTGGCCGTCCACCGCGCGCACGCTGCCGTTGACGGCCAGCCGGCCGCCGGGTGCGCCGAGCCGAAGCTGCCCGGCGATGCGCGTGTCCAGCCCGCGCCCGCGCAGGCGCAGCGCGTCGCCGAGATCGACCGTCAGGTCCAGGTTCACCGGTCGCGCGCGGCGCGCGGCCTGGGCCTGCGCGTCGGGCTCGGCGCGCTCGGCCCGCCCGGGGCGCACCACCTGCACGTCGTCCGACAGCGCCGGCGCGTCGCCGCGCGTGAAGTCGACGAGGCCCTCGTCGACCTTGAAGCGGCCGTCGAGCTTCAAGGTGTCGGTGTCGAGCAGCAGCGCGGCGTCGCCGCTGGCGACGATGCGCCGGTCGACCCGGCCGAGCAGCTGGAAGCGGTCGGCCACCAGGCGCAGCTGCGCGCGCGGCTCGGCGCCGAAGCTCGCGCCGCCTTCGACGCGCACGCTGCCCGCTCCGGCACGCGCCACGGCGCGCTCGATGCGCGCGCTCGGACCCTGCAGCGCCACGTCGAGCTCGCCGTCGGTGACGTTGACGCCCTCGAGCACGTTGCGCACGCCGATGCCGCGGCCGCTGACGCGGCCGGTGTACTCGGGCGCGCCGAAGCGCCCGCCGATCTGCGCGCTCGCGTTCAGCATCCCCGACAGGCGCCACGCCGCGGGCAGCCAGGTGCCCCACGCGCCGAGCTTCGCCACCTGCACTTCGAGCACGCCTTGCATCGGCGTGGCCGCGTCGGGCCACGGCGCGGCCGGATCGGTGCGCAGGCTCACCGCCCCGGCGGCCACGCCGAGCGTGCTGCCGGCCAGCGCCTGCGTGAAGTGCCAGGTGCCGTCGCGCGCGTTCAGCGCGAGCCGCAGGTCGCTCAGCCCGAGCGGCTGCGGCGGCACGTCGGCGAGCACCGGGTCGCGGATCACCAGGTCGCCGCTGCGCCGCTCGATCACCACGTCGGCCGTGAAGCCGTCGGCGCTGTCGACGTCGATGCGAGCGCCCACCGCGAGATCGCCGCTCCAGCCGAACTCGGGCTGCAGCCGCTGCGGCAACGGCGCGACGGCCAGCGGCTCGAGCTCGGCCTGCACGCTGAGCCGGCGCGGCGACGCGTTCCACGCGAGGCGGCTCCACTTCAGCGCGGCGCCCAGCAGCTCGACGCGCCCGGGCTCGGCGCTCACGCCGGCCGGCCGGCCGCTCGCGCGGTCGAGCGTGACGGCCCACGACAGGTCGCGCGCAGCCACGGCGCACGCGTCGCGTCGCCGTCGCTGCCGTCGCCGGCGCCGAGCTGCAGCAGCGCGTTGCGGCCGCGCCAGGCATCGCGCGCGTCGTTCACCGTGCCGCGCGCCTGCAGCTGCGCGACCGTGGCACGCCCCGTGGCGACGCCGGCCACCTGGTCGACCCAGGCCGGCGGACGCAGCGGGCTCGTGGCGCGCAGCTCGATGCGGTGATCGGCGAGGGTGCCGCTCGTGCGCAGGCTGACGCCGTCGATCGGCCGGTCGCGCGCGAGGCGCAGGTCGGCGACGTCGAGCTGCAGCTCCAGCGGCGCCTGCGCCGCGGCGAGTGCCGGCGCGCCGACGCTCCAGCGCGCCTGTGCCGACGCGACCGACAGGCCGGCCCAGCGCGCCTGGGCGAGCGTCGCGCGTCCTTCGCTCGCGATGCGCGGCCAGCGCCCGTCGACGCGCAGCTCGCCGGCCAGCGCGCCGGCCAGGCCGGGGGCGGGCGCGCCGGCCGGCAGCAGCAGGCGGGCGAGCGGTTCGAGCGCCGCCAGCGCCGGCGCATCGACGCGTGCGTTCCAGCGGTCGGCGCCGCCGCGCGCGACCGTGCCGTCGAAGGCGACGCGGTTGCCGCCGGCCGCGAGCGAGCCCTCCGGGCTCAGCCCCGCGTCGCGCGCCGCGAGCGACAGCTCGCCCGCCAGCGGCACTGCGGCGAGCACGCTGTCGGCCAGCACGAGCGTGGCGTCGCCGCGCAGCGCGCCGATCCACGCGTCGAGGCTCGCCGTGCGCGGCGGCACCACGCGCAGCTCGGCCTTCGCGCTGGCGTTCAGGCGGTGCGGCCCGCGGCGCCACGGCGAGTCTTCGCGGCCGCTCCAGAACGGCAGCGGGTCGAAGCGGTCGAGGCGCGCGTCGGCCGCGAGCGACCAGCCGCGATCGGTGGGGTCGCGCTCGGCGCGGCCGACGAGCCGTGCGCGCGCGTCGCCGGCCCGCGCGAGCAGCTCGCGCAGCTCGATGCGCTCGCGTCCGCCGTCGCGCTCGCCTGCGACGTCGAGCTCGAGTGCGACCGGGCGCGACGCGCCGACGCGCCCGGCGAGCTGCGCCTGCAGCTCGAAGCGGCGGCGGCCGGCCGGGTCCTCGAGCCGCGCCTTCAGCGGTCCGTCGAGCGTGGCCGTGGCGCCGTCGATCGTGCCGCGGCCTTCGAGCCGGCCGCCGTCTTGCGCGAACTCGACGAGCAGCATGCCGGCGTCGAAGCGCTCGGGACGATCGGGTCGCGCGGCGCCGTCGACGCGCAGCCGCGCGACCGGCACGCGGCCTTCGTTGAGGCGGCCGGGCTTCGTGTTCGCGAGGTCGATCACGACGCGCGCCGGGCGCGACCAGCCGTCGGCGTCGATGCGCGCACGGCCGTCGAGCGACGTGACCGGCAGTCCTTCGCCGAGCAGCGAGAGGTCGAGCGCGCGCGTGCGCGCGTCGAGCTCGGGCAGCGGCCAGGCCTCGAACGGCCGCAAGGTGGCCACGGCGTCGAGCGTCGCACGCTCGTCACCGGCCGCTCCGGCGGCTCCGGCGGCTCCGGCCCGCAGGGTCGCGTCGACGCGCAGTCGTTCCAGCGGCCCGCGCGCGTGCAGCTCGGCGCGCCACGGCAGGCGGGCGCCGTCGAGGCTGCCCAGCTCCACGCGCGCCTCGGTGCCGAGCGGCGATTCGGTGCCCACCCGCACCGACCCGCGCAGCGCGATGCGGTCGCGGCGCAAGGACAGCTCGTCGATGCGGTGCCAGGCGCCTTCGTCGCTGCCGAGCCGCACGCGCGCCTGCACGTCCTCCAGCGGCGTGTCGGCCGGCCCCGCGGGCCGCAGCTCGCCGATGTGCAGCCGCGCGATGTCGACGGCGATCGGCAGGCGCAGGTCGGTCGGCGCCGCGCGGGGCGGGCCGCCGTCGCCGGTCTCCGGCTTGACGATCACGCGCGTGGCCGCCAGTTCGTCGAGCGACACCTGCAGCCACGTGCGCACCATCGCCGAGCGGCCGACGGCGAGGCCGCTCCAGCGCAGACCTTCGATCGACAGCTCGAGGCCGTCCGCGCCGCGCCACTCGATCTGCCGCGCGGAGAACGCGCCGCCGAGCAGCGCGCCGCGCGGCTCGGCGACCAGCAGCCCCGGCACGAGCCGCAGCAGCCACGCGCTGCCGGCCTCGGTGCGCAGCGCCCACCACGGCAGCGCGACCAGCGCCGCCAGCAGCACCACGAGCAACGCCAGCACGCGCGGCCACGCGCGGCGGCGCGGCGACGGTGACGGCGACGGCGGCGACGGGTTCACAGCGCGATCCCCACGCTGAAGTGCAGCCGCCACTTGCGGATCTGCTCGCCATAGGCGAGGTCCACGCGCAGCGGACCGACCGGGCTGCGCCAGCGCAGGCCGGCGCCGTAGCCGCGCGCGAGCGCGATGCTGCTCCAGCCCGGCGCGGCGTTGCCGGCGTCGACGGACAGCGCGCCCCACAGCGAGGGCATGCGCTCGCTGATCGGACGCGCGAGCTCGACGCTGCCGGTGAACAGCACGCGGCCGCTGGTGACCACGCCGGCGATCTCGGGGCCGAGCGTGCGGTAGGCGTAGCCGCGCACCGAGTCGTCGCCGCCGGCGCGAAACAGCAAGGTGTCGGGCAGGCCGACCGACTCGCGCGCGAACACCTGGCCGGCCTCGATGCGGGCCTGGCCGTACCACGCGCGGCCGAGCGGCAGGTAGCCGGTGAGCCGTCCGTACACGCGACCGAACGGTCCGTTGTCGGCGAAGTTGCTGCGCGCGAAGCCGGCGCCGCCCTGCGCCGCGAGCGTGAGGCCTTCGGTGGGCAGGATCACGCTGTCGACCGCGCGCCACACGCCGTGGTAGTTGAGCGAGGCGGCGCGGCCGATGCGCTCGCCCAGCGCCGACTTCAGCGCGGCGCTCTGCAGCTCGCCGAAGTACAGCCGCTCGATGCGCGGCGTGTCCTGCGTGCGGCCGAGACGCGCGCTCCACGACGTGCGCACCTCGTCGGCCGACTCGAGGCGCTCGATCGAGCCCGACGCGAGGTTGCGGTACAGCCCCGGCAGCGGATGCGTGGTGAGCGAGCCTTCCCACGCGCTGCGGTCGCGGCCGAGCTCGAACTTGTTCTTCGCGACGAGGTTCAGGTCGAACGGCCGGCGGTGCAGGTGCTCCAGCAGCACGCGCGGGCCGGTGTTCGCGCTGACGCCGACGCCGACGGTGGCCTGCTGCAGCAGCGCCTCGCGCAGCCGCACGCGCACCGGCGTGGCGGCGGCCTGCGCGGGGTCGGGGTCGAACTCGACCACCGCGCCGTCGAACAGGCCGGCGCCTTGCAGCCGCTCCTGGAAATCGAGCAGGCGCTGCTCGCTCGCGACGGCGCCGCGCTCGAAGCCGGCTAGCCGCCGCACGACGGTCTCGTCGTGGTGCTGCAGGCCTTCG
>CAZFET010000246.1:5106-5461 GCA_964517545.1 uncultured Burkholderiaceae bacterium | reverse complement strand
GCGCGGACCCAGGGGGGCGCGCGCCCGGCGGCGAGCGGGGGCCGGAGGCGCATCACGTGGGTGGGCCTCGTGGCGGCCGGTGCGCGGTGGCTGCGCCGCACCAGCGCCTGCGCGGCGAGGTGGAACACGATCTCGGGCTGCGCGCGCGCGACGGCATCGCGCACCGCCGCCGCATCGCGCAGGTCGGCGAAGGTCTCGTCGATCGGCAGCGCGAGCCGCGCCGCGGGGTCGTGGTCCGCGTCGGGCGGCAGCGCGAGGCCGCACACCCGGGCGCCGAGCTCGTGCAGCCACAGCGCGAGCCACGCGCCCTTGAAGCCGTTGTGGCCGGTGACCAGCACGCGGCGGCCGGCGTCCC
>CAZFET010000246.1:1582-5096 GCA_964517545.1 uncultured Burkholderiaceae bacterium | reverse complement strand
CATCGAGCCCGGCCGCGCGCGGCCGGGCCTCGCCGGCCGCGGCGTCACGGCCACACCTTCCACGGCGCCTTGCCGCCGTTCCACAGCTCCTCGAGCTTGTTCTTGTCGCGCAAGGTGTCCATCGGCTGCCAGAAACCCTTGTGCGTGAACGCCGAGAGCTGCCCGTCGCGCGCCAGCGACTCCAGCGGCTCGCGCTCCCAGACGGTCGAGTCGTCGCGGATGTACTCGACGACCTCGGGTTCGAGCACGAAGAAGCCGCCGTTGATCCAGTGGCCGTCGCCCTGCGGCTTTTCCTCGAAGCGGGTGATGCGCTTGCCGTCGAGGTCGATCGCGCCGAAGCGTCCCGGCGGCTGCACCGCGGTGAGCGTGGCCATGCGCTTGTGCGACTTGTGGAAGCGCACGAGGCGGCCGATGTCCACGTCGGCCAGTCCGTCGCCGTAGGTGAAGCAGAACGGCGCGTCGTCGAGGTAGTCGCGCACGCGCTTCAGCCGCCCGCCGGTCTGCGTGGCCTCGCCGGTGTCGACCAGGGTCACGCGCCACGGCTCGCAGTGGCGGTGGCACACCTCCATGCGGTTCTCGGCCAGGTCGAACGTCACGTCCGACATGTGCAGGAAGTAGTTGGCGAAGTACTCCTTGACGACGTAGCCCTTGTAGCCGAGGCACACCACGAAGTCGTGGATGCCGTGGTGCGAGTACAGCTTGAGCAGATGCCACAGCACCGGCTTGCCGCCGATCTCGACCATCGGCTTGGGCCGCACCGAGGTTTCCTCGGCCAGCCGGGTGCCGAGGCCGCCGGCCAGGATCACGGCCTTCATGCCCGGAGTCGTCATTTGCGGTGTCCTCGTGCCGGCGCGGCCGGCAGGTGCGGCAGCGGGCCGCCGGCGACGCGCGCGGCCCACATGCGCTGGTACAGGTCTTCGAGGTCGCGCGCCACGCGCGCGCCGTCGAACAGCGGCGAGGCGTCGCGCGCGGCGAGCAGATGCGCGCGCATCGCGGCGCGCCGCTGCGCATCGCGCGCCAGCGCGATCACGCAGCGCGCATAGGCCTCGGGCGTGTCGTGCGCCAGCTCGGGCAGGCCGACGGCCTGCAGCAGGCTGGCCGCCACGCGCGACGCGAAGCTGCGGCCGCTGACGGTGACCACCGGCACGCCGGCCCACAGCGCGTCGCTGGCGGTGGTGTGCGCGTTGCACGGCCAGGCGTCGAGAAAGAGGTCGGCGTTGCGCAGGCGCGCGAGGTGCGCGGCCTGGTCGAGGCGCGGCGCCCAGACGATGCGCGACGGATCGACGCCGCGCCGCGCGGCTTCGCCCTCGAGCGTGGCGCGCAGTGCCGCGCCGCCGTCGAGCGTCCACAGCACGGCCTCGGGAAGCTCGCGCAGCAGCGCGCACCACACGTCGAAGACGGCCGGCGAGATCTTGTACGGCTGGTTGAAGCTCGCCAGCACGAGCGCTTCGTCGCTCAGCCCGCAGTCGGCGCGCGGCGTCGCATCGGGCCGTGGGCGCTGCCGGTCGTTGGGCTGGTAGCACACGGGAAGCTGCGCGATGCGCTCGCTGAAGTCGGCCTCGTGCGCCAGCGGCGTGACGACCGCGTCGCCGATCACGTAGTCGATGAAGCCGGCGCCGCTGGTGCCGGGGTAGCCGAGCCAGCTCGCCTGCAACGGGGCGGGCCGGTGCGCGAACAGCGCGAGGCGGTGGCCGTTCGTGTAGCCCTTCAGGTCGACCAGGATGTCGATGCCATCGTCGCGGATGCGCTGCGCGGCTTGCGCGTCGGACAGCGCGCCGATGTCGACGAAGCGCGCACACGCGGCCTCGGTGCGACGCCGCATCGGCGAGCCGTCGTCGAACGAGTGCGAGTACAAGGTCACGTCGACCCTCGAGCGGTCGTGCCGCTCCAGCGTCTCGATCAGCAGATGCATGGTCGCGTGCTCGCGGAAGTCGGCCGACACGTAGCCGATGCGCAGCGGCTCGCGCAACGCGACGGCGCGCGGCGGCAGCGCCCGCGTCCCCGCGGCGATGGCCGACGCGCAGGCCCTGGCGGCGGCGAGCTGGGCCTGCGCGTCGTCGAGCAGCGCGACGTACACGAAGGGTTCGGTGCGACGGGCCGCGTCGGCGCCCGGCCACGCGCGCGCGTCGTCGGCCAGCGCGCGCACGAGCGCATCGGCGGCGGTCCAGTCGCAGGCGCCGCGCAGGTCGAACGCGAGCAGCGCGCGGGCGCAGTGCTCGATCGGGCTCGCGCCCAGCGCGACGGCGGTGCGAAAGCACTCGATCGCCTCGCGCGGCATGCCGAGCGCGCGGAACGCCAGGCCGAGCTGGTAGTGCGTGGGAGCGTCGTCGATCTTCAGCGACAGCGCGTCGAGGAAGGCCGCCACCGCTTCACGGTGGCGCCCGAGCTGCATGAGCGACAGCGCGAGCAGCCGGTGCATCTCGAGGTCGTGGCGCTGCTCGCGCGGCAGCGCCAGCAACACCTCGGCGACCTCGGCATGGCGTCCGAGCTGGCCCAGCGCGGCGGCCTGCAGCCAGCAGGCCAGCGGGTCGTCGGCATCGAGCGCGCGCGCACGCGCGACGGCGGCGAGCGCGTCGTCGGCCCGTCCGCTGCGCAGCAGCGCGCGCGCGCGATTGAGCGGGAACACGGCGGCCGTCGGCGCCAGACGTTCGGCGGACTCGAAGGCGATCGCGGCGCGCGGCCAGTCGCCGCGGCGCGCGAAGTCCAGCGCGCGTGTCCAGTGGCGGCGCAGCGGCGCGGACGCTCCGGTGAGGTCGAGGCTCATGCGCCGAGTCTAGGAATCGCGGTCCGGCGCGACGGCACGAAATGCGGCACGGCGCGCGGCCTGTTCGCGGCTTCGCGTCCAGCCGCGCAGCCGGTGCTCAGCGCGCCGTGGCCGCGGCGAGCGCGCGCAGGCGGCGTGCGTCGTCGGGCCGGCCCGTGCCGTCGCAGAGGATCGCGAGGTTGGCGGCGGCGAGGTGGCTGCCGCGCCCGCGCACGGCGCCGTCGAGCTCGGGCCGCTCGCCGATCTCGAGGCAGCGCCGCCACGCGGCCTCGACCATCGGCAGCAGCTCGCCGGCGCGCGCGGGTTCGCACGCGGCCCAGTCGAGCAGCAGGTCGCCCAGCGCGAAGTGAAAGTCGGGCGAGTCCTGCCAGCGCGCCATCTCGCGCTCGGCGAGCTGCACCGCCTCGGCGTGGCGGCCGCACTTCTTCAGCGCGAAGATCGTCCGCACGACGAGGTCGTGGCGGTAGCGCGCGCCCGGCGGACAGTCCTGCAGCGCCCTCGTCAGCTGCTCGCACGCGGCGTCGAAGCGCACGTACACGGCGAGGTCCTTGCCGAGCTGGTAGCGCAGGTACGGGTCCCGCGGCGACTGCGCGACGGCCCGCTCGAGCAGCCGCAGGTTGCGACCCTGCTTGGCCGCGAGCGCGTCCGCGCGGTAGCCGTCGTGCGCCACGCGCAAGGCCGTGCGACGGCGCGGCAGCGCGGTCGCGGGCTGTTCGTGGATGCGCCCGGCGTAGCGCACGCCGCGCGGCC
>CAZFET010000246.1:0-1572 GCA_964517545.1 uncultured Burkholderiaceae bacterium | reverse complement strand
GCAGCGTGTCGACGCTGGCCTGCGGGCCGTGCGCGGTGTCGAACTGATTGAGCATCTCGAGCGTGCCGAGGAAGCCGCCGGCCGCGGGCAGCCCGCGCAGCGAGGCGCCGCCGTCGAGCAGCCACTCGTCCGCATCGAGCACCAGGTTCCAGTCCGCGCCCGAGGCGTCGAGCGCGGCGTTGCGGGCCGCGGCGAAGTCGTCGATCCACGCGAAGCGCTCGACGCGCGCGCCGGCCGCCGCCGCCAGCGCCGGCGTGGCGTCGGTCGATCCGGTGTCGAGCACGATCATCTCGTCGACCCATGGCCGTGCGCTGGCGAGGCATCGGCCGATGCAGCGCGCCTCGTCGCGGACGATCATCACCAGGGCCGTGCTCATGTCGCGATGCTGCCGCGCCCGCGGGATCGCCGATGCCGCGACGTGCACCGTGAATGCCCCGCTATTGAAGGCTCGAAGGCGCGGCGCCCGCCTGCGCCGCCGGCGGGCTCAAGTGCCGCGGCGGCGCGCCGAAAAGGGATCGGATGCGGGCGGGCCGATCGCGCGAAACACACCGGAAATCTGCCGCACTTCGCGCTTGACGACCCGCTAAAGCCGCGCCGACGACCTCCGATAACCCTCCCAACGGGCACGAGCGATCGGGTCCGTGGTCCGGAGTAGCCGACCGAGGGTTCGCGAGGACTCGAAGGTGACTCACGCCGGGCGCAGTTGCAGCGTCGTCCAGAGGGGGCGCTGCGGCACGCGGGGAGGGGTGGCGACACCCCGAGCCGCGAGGCGATGCCGGCGCTTGGCCGGAGTCACTAACCGTTAAGGAGATCCTGAAATGCCGATGACGATCAACACCAACGTGGTGTCCCTGAACGCCCAGCGCAACCTCAACTCGTCGCAGAGCTCGCTGGCCACCTCGATGCAGCGCCTGTCCTCGGGCCTGCGCGTCAACAGCGCCAAGGACGATGCCGCCGGCCTGGCGATCGCCGAGCGCATGAACGCCCAGGTCAAGGGCATGAACGTCGCGATCCGCAACGCCAACGACGGCATCTCGCTGGCGCAGACCGCCGAAGGCGCGCTGGCCACGATCGGCGACGCGCTGCAGCGCATGCGCGAGCTGGCGGTGCAGGCGGCCAACGGCTCGAACGGCACGACCGACCGCGCCAACCTCGACGCCGAGTACCAGCAGCTGTCGGCCGAGATCACGCGCATCGCGCAGCAGACCAAGTTCAACGGCCGCGCGATCCTGAACACCGACGCCGGCGCGCAGGTGTTCCAGGTCGGCGCCAACAACGGCGACACCCTGACGGTCACGACCGTGGCGGTGACGACGGTGGCCGGCGACCTGACGTCCGTGGCCAACGCCAACACGGCGCTGACCGCGATCGACGGCAAGCTCGACACCATCAACACCAACCGCGCGACCTACGGCGCCGCGATGAGCCGGCTGTCGTTCGCGATCTCCAACCTCGAGATCGGCGCCGAGAACCAGGCCGCCGCGCGCGGCCGGATCATGGACGCCGACTTCGCGTCGGAGACGGCCAACCTGTCGCGCTCGCAGATCCTGCAGCAAGCCGGCAGCGCGATGG
>CAZFET010000245.1:309-5492 GCA_964517545.1 uncultured Burkholderiaceae bacterium | reverse complement strand
GGTCAGCGTGTACGCTGCCACCACGTCGTCGGGCAGCATCGTGATCTTCCAGCCCGGCATGTAGACCGTCGACAGGCGCTCGCGCGCCACGCGGTCCAGCGCCGAGTCGGGCGCGATCGCCAGCGCGGGCGCGGCGATGTGGATGCCGAAGGTCACCGTGCCGCTGCCCAGCCCCTGCACCGACAGCGCGTCGTCGATCTCGGTCGTGGCCGAGTCGTCGATGGAGAACGCCCGCACCGGGGCGAGCGGCAGGTCGACCGGCGCGGCCGGCGCCGCCAGCGGCGGGAACGCGGTACCCCTGGGGAACTGCTCGAACAGGAAGCGCCGCCAGTGGAACTGGTACGGGCTCGTGATCGCGCCGGCCGCGGCCAGCAGGTCCAGCGGCGAGCGCTGCGAGCGCTTGGCGGCCTCGACCACCGCCTTGTACTCGGGGCCGTTCTTGTCCGGCCTGAACAGCACGCGGTAGAGCTGCTCGCGGATCGGCTCGGGGCAGCGGCCGGCGACCAGTTCGGCGGCCCACGCGTCGATCTGCGCGGCGAGCTGCTTCTTGCGCTCGATGCCGGCCAGCGCGGCCTTGACCGTCTCTTCCGGCGCCTTGCGGAACACGCCCTTGCCGACGCGGCGGAAGTAGTGCGGCGCCTCGAACAGTCGGAACAGCGCCGCGGCCTGATGCTCGGGGCCGGCGCTCGCGTCGAAGTACTCGCGCGCGAGGTCGGCGAAGCCGAAGTCCTCGTCGGGCGCGAACTGCCACGCGAGGTCGAGGTCGATCTGCTGCGCGAGCTCCTGCCCGCGCGCGACCAGCTGCGCCGGCGCCGGCGACGCGAAGCGCAGCAGCACGTGGGCCGACTTCACCTTGACGCGGCGGCCCGAGTCGAGCTCGATCTGCAACGAGCTGTCGGTCTCGGACATGACGCGGCCGGCGTGGAACCTGCCGGCGTCGTCGAACAGGGCGTACATGCGGACTATTGTCGCCGCTGCGGCGGCGCCGACCGCCTCAGACGGTCATCCCGCCGGCGACCTCGAGCACCGCGCCGTTGACGTAGCTCGCCTCGTCGCTGGCGAGGAAGGCGTAGACGTTCGCGATCTCCTCGGGGCGGCCCAGGCGCTTGAGCGGCACGTCGTCCTTCATCTGCTGCAGCACCTTGTCGGGGATGGTGTCGAGGATCGGGGTCTCGATGAAGCCGGGCGCCACGGCGTTGACGCGCACGCCCTTGGGGCCGAGCTCGCGGCTCCAGGTCTTGGTGAAGCCGATCACGCCGAACTTGCTGGCGGCGTAGTTGGTCTGGCCGTAGTTGCCGTAGATGCCGACCACCGAGCTGGCGTTGAGGATGACGCCGCGGCCCTGCTCGATCATCGTGTCGGCCACGGCCTGCGCGCAGTGGAAGACGCCGCGCAGGTTGACGTCGATCACCGCGTCGAACTGCGCGAGGGTCATCTTCACCAGCCGCGCGTCCTTCGTGATGCCGGCGTTGTTGACCAGCACGTCGATGCGGCCGTGGCGCTCGCGCACGCGCGCGGCCATCGCGTCGACCTGCGCGCGGTCGGTCACGTCGACCACGAAGCCCTCGGCCTTCGCGCCCGCCTCGCGGCACAGCGCCACGACCTCGTCGATCGCGTCGGCGTGCCGGTCGCACACGACGACCACGGCGCCTTCGCGCGCGAACTTCAACGCGGTGGCGCGGCCGATGCCCTGCGCCGCGCCGGTGATGATGCAGATCTTGTCCTTCAGTCTCATGACAGCTCGAGGAAACGGGTGATGTCGGGAAGATGGTCGTCGAAGTCGGAGAGCGCGTGGTCGCCGCCTTCGAGGAGTTTGACGCGGCAGCCCGCGTAGCGCGCCGTCATCTCGCGCCAGTCGAGCACCTCGTCGCCCTTGGCGACCACGGCGAAGTAGCGCCCGGGCCGCGTGATCGACGCGAGGGTCATCGCGCGCAGCTCGTCGACGTATTCGGCGCGGAACCAGAAGTGCTCGGCCGGGTCGTGCCACGACGTCTGCTCGCCGATGTAGGCGGCGAGGTCGCGCGCCGGGTCGACGGCCGGATTGAGCAGCACCGCGCGGCAGCCGTGGCGCTCGGCGACCACCGTCGCGTAGAAGCCGCCGAGCGAGCTGCCGATCACCGCCATGCCGTCGCGCGGCCACGCCGCGATGCCGCGTTCCACGAGCGCCATCGCCTCGCGCGGCGACGGCGGCAGCGGCGGGCACCACCAGTGCACGTCGGGCCGGTGCTCCTGCATCCAGGCGGCCATGCGCTGCGCCTTCAGCGAGCGCGGCGACGAGCGAAAGCCGTGCAGGTACAGCAGGTGCGTGGGGGCGCCCGCGCCGCGCACCGTGGCGCCCTCCACGCGGCTCACCGCGCCGCTCGCGCGCGCAGCGCGTCGAGCAGCTTGCCGTGGATGCCGCCGAAGCCGCCGTTGCTCATCACCAGCACGTGGTCTCCGGGGCGCGCCGCCGCGACCACCTTCTGCACCAGCCGCTCGACGCTGTCGGCGACGACGGCCTGCTCGCCCATCGGCGCGAGCGCGTCGGCCGGGTCCCAGCCCAGGCCGCCGGCGTGGCAGAAGGCGAGGTCGGCTTCTTCGAGCGCCCACGGCAGCTGCGCCTTCATCGTGCCGAGCTTCATGGTGTTCGAGCGCGGCTCGAACACGGCGAGGATGCGCTCGAGGCCGACCTTGCGCCGCAGGCCGTCGACCGTGGTGCGGATGGCCGTCGGGTGATGCGCGAAGTCGTCGTAGACCTTCACGCCGCCCGCCTCGCCGCGCAGCTCGAGCCGGCGCCGCACGTTCTCGAACGTGGCCAGCGCCTGCGCCGCGGACTCCGGCGCGACCCCCACGTGCTCGGCCGCGGCGATCGCCGCCAGCGCGTTGAGCTGGTTGTGCTCGCCCAGCAGCGACCACTCCACGCGCGCGATCTTGAGGCTGCCGCGCATCACGTCGAAGGCGTGCGGCTCGCCGCGCGCGCGCAGCACGCCGGGCTCTTCCTTGCGCGCGCCGAAGCGCTGCACCTCGCTCCAGCAGCCCATTGCCAGCACGCGCTGCAGGCTCTCGTCGCGCGCGTTCACGACCAGCCGGCCGCTGCGCGGCACGGTGCGCACGAGGTGGTGGAACTGGCGCTCGATGGCCGCCACGTCGTCGAAGATGTCGGCGTGGTCGAACTCGAGGTTGTTGAGGATGGCGGTGCGCGGCCGGTAGTGGACGAACTTGCTGCGCTTGTCGAAGAAGGCGGTGTCGTACTCGTCGGCCTCGATCACGAAGCAGCGGCCCTTGCCGAGCCGTGCCGAGATGCCGAAGTTGGTGGGCACGCCGCCCACCAGGAAGCCCGGCTCCAGGCCGGCCTGCTCGAGCATCCACGCGAGCATCGACGTGGTGGTGGTCTTGCCGTGCGTGCCGGCCACCGCCAGCACGTGGCGCCCCGGCAGCAGCTCGTCGGCCAGCCACTGCGGCCCGCTCGTGTAGCGCGCGCCCGCGTCGAGCAGCGCCTCCATCAGCTCGTTGCCGCGCGAGACCACGTTGCCCACGACGAACAGGTCCGGCGCGATCTTCAGCTGCTCGGCGCCCCAGCCCTCGATCAGCTCGATGTCCAGCGCGCGCAGCTGGTCGCTCATCGGCGGGTACACGTTGGCGTCGCAGCCGGTCACGCGATGCCCGGCCTCGCGCGCCAGCGCCGCGAGGCCGCCCATGAACGTGCCGCAGATGCCGAGGATGTGGATGTGCATGGCGGCGGATTCTAGGGAGGGCGGCACGGCCGCCGCGCCACAATCGCGCCGATGTTCGGCTGGATCGTCTCGCACCCGTTCGCCTACCCGCTGCTCGAGGCGGTGCACATCGTCGGGATCGCGCTGCTGCTGGGCAACCTGGTGCTGTTCGAGCTGCGCGTGTGGGGGCTCGGGCGTGCGCTGCCGGCCCCCGCGCTGGCGCGCTTCGCGCTGCCGCTGGCGCTGGCCGGTTTCGCGCTCGCGGCGGCCAGCGGGCTCACGATGTTCGCGTCGCAGCCCGGCGAGCTGCTCGCCAATCGCGCGTTCGTGCTGAAGATGGCGCTGGTGTTCGCGGCCGGGCTCAACGCGGCGGCGTTCCACGCGCGCGGCGGCAGCGCGAAGCTCGACGGCGTCGCGCGCGCGCAGACCGCGCTGTCGCTGGGGCTTTGGCTGGGCGTCGTAGGCTGCGGGCGCTGGATCGCCTATCTCTGAGCGACCGCCCTGACCGACATCGCTGACCGACATCGCTCACCGTCATCCCGATCGATCGCCGAAGGAGACGCCCTCATGCATCGACGCCCGTTCCTGATCGCCGCCGCCGCGCTCGTCGCGGGGCCCGCGCGCGCGCACCACGGCTGGAGCAGCTTCGACCTGTCGCGCCCGATCTACCTCGAAGGCCGCGCGGCCAAGGTCGCATGGCGCAACCCGCACGTCGAGTTCGACCTCGAGGTCAAGCCCGGCCTGAAGCTGCCCGCCGATTTGGCGAGCCGCGCGCTGCCGGCGCAGCAGGCGCAGGTCGACGGCGCGAAGCTGCTCGCCGAGGCGACACTGCCGACGCGCACCGATCGCACGTGGCACATCGAGCTGGCGCCGCTCACGCGCATGCAGGCCTGGGGCGTGCCCGAGATCAAGCCCGGCACCGAGGTGGCCGTGCTCGGCTTCACCTTCGCCGGCGAGAAGGGCGAGCCGGTGCTGCGCGCCGAGTACGTGTTCGTCGGCGGCAAGGCCTACGGGCTGCGTTCCTCGCCGGCCTGACGGCGCGGGCCGCCGAGGCGGCCCGCGCAGCGAGCGCCTGTCGAGCGTTCCACAGCGGACGGTGGTGCGGTCGCGCACGACGGAAAGCTCATTAGACTGCGCCGATCGGACACGACCGGTCGAGGCGGCGATGCGCGTCGGGGTGCTCACCGGGGGCGGCGACTGCCCCGGCATGAATGCGGTGATCCGCGCGGTCACCAAGTCGCTGATCCATCAGTGCGGTGCCGAGGTCCTGGGCATCGAGGACGGCTTCCTCGGCCTGGCCGAGCGCCGCGCGCGACCGCTGGACTGGCAGTCGGTGAGCGGCCTGCTGGCGCGCGGCGGCACGATCCTCGGCACGACCAACCGCTTCGATCCGCTCGCGTCGGCCGCCACCGCGCAGGCCACGGTCGACCACATGCGCGCACTCGGGCTCGACGCGCTGGTGGCGATCGGCGGCGACGGCACCATGACCAT
>CAZFET010000245.1:0-299 GCA_964517545.1 uncultured Burkholderiaceae bacterium | reverse complement strand
CGAGCGCGGGCTCGCGGTGGTGGGCGTGCCCAAGACGATCGACAACGACATCGAGAGCACCGAGCGCAGCTTCGGCTTCGACACCGCCGTGGCTACCATCACCGACGCGCTCGAGCGCGTGCAGACCACCGGCCAGAGCCACGGCCGCGTGATGATCGTCGAGACGATGGGCCGCTACGCGGGCTGGCTGGCGCTGGAGGCCGGCATTGCCGGCGCGGCCGACGTGATCCTGCTGCCCGAGATCGACCACGACGTCGAGGCGGTGGCCGCGGTGTGCCGCGAACGCGAGTCGCGCCAGC
>CAZFET010000244.1:0-5501 GCA_964517545.1 uncultured Burkholderiaceae bacterium | reverse complement strand
CGACGCGACCCTGGTCGCCGAAGCGCGGCGCATCGGCTTTCCGGTGATGGTCAAGGCCAGCGCGGGCGGCGGCGGGCGCGGCATGCGGCTCGTGCGCGACGAGGCCTCGCTCGCCGATGCGCTGTGCGCCGCGCGGCGCGAAGCCGAGGCCGCGTTCGGCGACGGGCGGCTGGTGCTCGAGCGCGCGGTGCCGCAGCCGCGGCACGTCGAGCTCCAGGTGTTCGCCGACCTGCACGGGCAGGTCGTCCACCTCGGCGAGCGCGACTGCTCGGTGCAGCGCCGCCACCAGAAGCGCGTCGAAGAAGCGCCCTGCCCCGTGCTCACGTCCGCCCAGCGTCGTGCGATGGGCGACGCCGCGGTCGCGCTGACGCGCGCGATCGGCTACGTCGGCGCCGGCACGGTCGAGATGCTGCGCGCGCCCGACGGCAGCTTCTACTTCATGGAGATGAACACGCGGCTGCAGGTCGAGCACCCGGTCACCGAGGCGCTGCTCGGCGTCGACCTCGTCGAGTGGCAGCTGCGCGTCGCGGCGGGCGAGCCCTTGCCGCTGACGCAGGACGAGGCCTTGCGCCGCCACGAGTCCGGCGGCCACGCGATCGAGGTGCGTCTGACCGCGGAGGACCCGCGCCAGGGCGACCTGCCGCAGTCCGGCGTCCTGCACGCGTGGCGCGCCCCCGACGGCGTGCGCTGCGACCACGCGCTGGCCGACGGCTGCGCGGTCCCGCCGTTCTACGACTCGATGCTCGCCAAGCTGGTGGCGCACGCGCCGACGCGCGACGCGGCGCGGCGCCGCCTGGCGCGCGCGCTCGACGACACCGTCGCGCTCGGCGTCGCCACCAACCGCGCGCTGCTCGCGGCGGTGCTGCGCCACGACGCGTTCGCGCGCGCCGACGTGGCGACCGACTTCCTCGAGCGCCACTTCGCCGAGCGCGCCGCCGCGCTGCCCGACGACGACGCCGCGCAGGCGCTGGCCGCGCTGTGGCTCGCGTCGCACGGCGCCGCGACCTTGCCCGACGCGTGGCAGCGCAGCGCGCTCGCCGGGCCGCGCGAGCTGACCGTGCCGCTCGGCTGGCGCGGCGGATCGCGGACGTGGCGGCTGCGCCGCGAACGCGACGCGTGGTGCGTGCAGGCGACCGACGACGCGGCCACGCGCATCTTCACCGTCGAGACACGGCGTTGGCGGCGCGACGGGCGGCGGCTCGCGCTCGTGGCGACGCTGCGCGACGGCGCCGGCGAGCGCGAAGCCGTGCTCGACGGGCTGCTGCACGAGCGCGTGCTGCACGCGCGCTGCGGCGGCCTCGACCTCGCGCTGCACGACCTGCGCCTCGCGCCGCGCCGACGCGAGCGCGCGGGCGCGGGCGGCGACGTGACGCCGCCGATGCACGGCCGGCTGGTGCAGCTGCTGGTGGCGGTCGGCGACGTGGTGGCGGCGGGCCAGACCGTGGCCGTGCTCGAGGCCATGAAGATGGAGCACGTGCTCGCCGCGCCGCTGAGCGGTCGCGTGCGCGCGGTCGGCGCGGCAGCCGGCGCGCAGGTGGCGCCGTCGCAGGTGCTGGTCGAGATCGAGCCGGCGCCCGCCGCGGCGACGGCGAGCGCGACGTGAGCACCGGCGCCGACCTCGACTCGCTGCGCGACGCGGTCGCGCGCTTCGTGGCCGAGCGCATCGCGCCCTTCGTGCACGAGTGGGACGAGGCCGGCGCCTTTCCGCGCAGCCTCTACCGCGAGGCGGCCGACGTGGGGCTGCTCGGCTTGGGCTACCCCGAGTCGCTCGGCGGCACGCCGGCGGGCACGCGCGAGCGCATGGTGCTGGCGCAGACGGTCTCGCGCGTGAGCGCGTCGGGCGGCGTGCTGGCGAGCCTGTTCTCGCACAACATCGGCCTGCCGCCGATCGTCGCGCTCGGCTCGGCCGCGCTGCAGCGCGAGCTGGTGCCGCCGGTGCTGCGCGGCGAGCGCATCGCCGCGCTGGCCATCACCGAGCCCGGCGGCGGCTCCGACGTGGCGGCGATGCGCACGCGCGCGGTGCGCGACGGCGACCACTGGGTGATCGACGGCGAGAAGGCGTTCATCACCTCGGGCCTGCGCGCCGACCTGATCACCGTGGCCGTGCGCACCGGCGGGCCCGGCGCGGCCGGCCTCTCGCTGATCGCGGTGGACGGCGACGCCCCCGGCCTCACGCGCACGCCGCTGGCGAAGATGGGCTGGTGGTGCTCCGACACCGCGCTGCTGCGCTTCGACGGCTGCCGCGTGCCGGCGCAGCGGCTGATCGGCGAGGAAGGCGCGGGCTTCCGCGCGATCATGGAGAACTTCAACGGCGAGCGGCTGCTGATGAGCGCCGGCGCGCTCGGCTTCGCCGAGGCTTGCCTCGACGAGGCGCTCGACTGGGTGCGCCAGCGCCGCACCTTCGGCGCGCCGCTCGTCGAGCGCCAGGTCATCCGCCACAAGCTCGTGGACATGCGCATGCGCATCGGGTCGACGCGCGCGTGGCTCGATGCGCTGGCCGCCCGCCACGACGACGGCGAGCGCGGCCCGGCATGGGTCGCCGAGGTCTGCATGCTCAAGAACCACGCGACGCAGACGATGCAGTGGTGCGCCGACCAGGCGGTGCAGATGCTCGGCGCGATGGGCTTCATGCGCGGCACGAAGTGCGAGCGCCTCTACCGCGAGGCCAAGGTGATGATGATCGGCGGCGGCGCCGAGGAAATCATGAAGGAGCTGGCCGCACGCCAGCTCGGCTGGTGACGACGACGAAGGATCCGATGCGATGGCGAAGACCCGGAACGAGGCACGAGGCAGGCGACCGGACGACGAGGCGCCGGGCGTGCTGCTGTCGATCGACGGACGCGTGGCGACGATCACGCTCAACCGCCCCGGGCGGCTGAACGCCATCGACGACGCCATGCCGCGGCTGATCCGCGAGGCGGTGGAGACGGCCGACGCCGACGAGCGCGTGCACGTCATCGTGCTGCAGGGCGCGGGCCCCGCCTTCTGCGCCGGCTACGACCTCAAGCGCTACGCCGAAGGCGACCCGAACAACGTCTACACCCAGCCGATGCCCTGGGACCCGACGCGCGACTACCGCGTGATGAAGCGCAACACCGAGGACTTCATGTCGCTGTGGCGCTGCCACACGCCGACGATCTGCAAGGTGCACGGCTACGCCGCGGCCGGCGGCAGCGACATCGCGCTGGCCTGCGACTTCATCGTGATGGCCGACGACGCGCGCATCGGCTACATGCCCGCGCGCGTGTGGGGCTGTCCCACCACCGCGATGTGGGTCTACCGCCTCGGCCCGATGCTCGCCAAGCGCATGCTGTTCACCGGCGACCTGATCGACGGCCGCACCGCGAAGGACTACGGACTCGCGCTCGACGCGGTGCCCGCGAACCGGCTCGACGCGACCGTCGCGCAGTGGGCCGAACGCATCGCCGGCGTGCCGCGCAACCAGCTGATGATGATGAAACTGATGGTCAACCAGGCGGTCGACGCGATGGGCCTGGAGAACACGCAGCGCTTCGCGACGATCTTCGACGGCATCACCCGCCACACGCCCGAGGGCCTGTGGTTCAAGCGCTATGCCGAGCGCCACGGCTTCCCCGCCGCCGTGGAGTGGCGCGACTCCGGCCGCCCGCTGCCCGAGCTGAAGCCCGGCGACCTGGGCGACGCCTTCATGCAGCCGCCGCCCGAGGCCGAAGGCGGCGCGCGATCGAAGTGGTCGAGGGACGTGGCGCGGCGGCGGGGTGGCTCGTCGGCCGCCGCGAGGCCGTCGCAGACGCCGACGCCCGCGAAGAAGCCGAAGCGCAGGGCCTGAGCCGCGCGACGGCGCCGCGCAAGGCGCCGCATCAACCCGTGCGGATCACCGAGATGTGTTCGGTGCCGCTCTCCGGCAGCCACACCTCGCCGGGCCGGCCGAGGATCTGGCGCACGTGGGCCGCTTCGCGCGGGAAGGCGAACGACTCGAAGGCCTCGGTCGCCGGGTCGAAGCGCAGCACCGCGTTGGCGCCGAAGTCGCTGACCCACACCTGGTCGCGCTCGTCGACGTACACCGCGTAGGCGCGCGGGTTGGCGCCCGGCAGCTTCCAGGTCTTCCATGTCGCGGGGCCGGCGGCGCGCAGCCGCGGGTCGTGCATCGACAGCTGGCCGCTGTGCCACTCGCTCACCCAGATGCGGCCGGCCGAGTCGCTCCACACGCGGCGCGCGCCCTGATGCGGCGTGGGCGGCTCGACGATGACCGACTCGCCGCTGCGGCGGTCGATGCGCGCGATGAACGAGCCGGCCAGCGAGCACCACCACACGTCGCCGCGCGGCGTGCTGCAGATGCCGTAGGGCCCGCGGCCGCGCGGCGCGGGCTTCACCGTGACCTGCGACGTGGCGATGGCGACGCGGCCGATCACGCCGCTCTGGCCCGTGAACCACAGGTCGCCGTCGCCGTCGAAGGCGCAGGTGTTGAGGTTGGCGTAGCCCGAGCCCTCGGGCAGGCGGTACAGCCGCACGTCGCGCTGCGGCCAGCTCACGCGCACGATGGCGTTCTGCCCGCCGTCGGTGATCCACGCGGCCTTGTCCGGGCCCTGGATCACGCCGTGCGGCGACGAGCCGCTGCCCAGCGCGACGAGTTCGACCTTGCCCGAGGCCGGGTCGAACCAGCCGAGGTGGCCGCTGCGCTGCGCGGTGAACCACACGCCGCCGTCGGGCGCGGGCGCGACGTCGTGAATGCCGGTGCGCTGCGGCACATGGAGCGGCCACGACTGCATGCGCGCGCCCTGCGCGGGCGACGCGATCGGCCACGGGATGGCGCAGGTGGCGGCCACGGCCGCGACGCAGCGGCGACGCGAGAGTTCGGCCATACGGGCTTTCGGTCGGGGGCTCCGGTCGGCGACGACGCCCGCATTGTGCGCGCCGACGACCCCGCGGCGGGCGGTGCGCGCTACGCCGACCGCCGCCACGGCAGACCGAGCGTCCACTTGCGCTGGTCCGCGACCACCGCGAGCACGATGGCGGCCATGCCCACCCACTGCGCGACGCTCGGCCGCACGTCGTAGAAGAAGAGGTCCACCAGCAGCGCGACCACGGGGTAGATGTACGCCAGGGTGGCGAGCGACTGCGCCGGCAGGCTCTGGAACGCGGCGTACATGATCGTGTACATGAACGCCGTGTGCACGAGGCCCAGGGTCAGCACCGCCGCGAGGCCGCGTGCCGGCATGGGGCCGAGTTCGGGCGCGACGAAGGGCAGCAGCACCAGCACGCCGAGCGTCATCTGCACGGTGGCGATCTGCGCCGGCGGCAGATGCTTCAGGCGGCGCGTCATCAGCACCACGGCCGCATACAGGAAGGCCGCGAGCAGGGCCAGCGCCACGCCTTGCCAGGTCGCGCCGCCCGGCCGGGCGCGGTGCAGCTCGGCGATCAGCACCACGCCGGCGAACGCCAGCGCGACCCAGGGCAGCCGTTCGCGCTGCAGGCGCTCGCCCTGCAGCGCCACGGCCAGCGCCAGCAGCATGAACGGCTGC